>DKND01000079.1:11478-22988 GCA_002470605.1 Opitutia bacterium UBA7397 | reverse complement strand
TCTAACTGGCGGAGAGGGAGGGATTCGAACCCTCGGTACCTTGCGGTACACTGCATTTCCAATGCAGCGCGATCGACCACTCTGCCACCTCTCCTTTGCTCAGTTAGAAGGTGCATCAAAGGAAGGGAGAGGGGTGGGTCAAGGGTGAAGAAAGTCAACAATTAGAGGCTCGGAGGCCCAGAGGCCCAGGATGAGTTGATCGGTTGACCAGAGGGCCAGTTGGCCGGATGGGGGATGGAGGAAAAGAGGCATGGTGCTGGGTAGGGGCGCGACTGCGTCGCGTCCGTGGGCGGACGGATTTGGGAATACCCGAAAGCTTACCCGAATCAGGCGAACGGTCGCGACGCAGTCGCGCCCCTACCTAGAGACAGAGGACAGCACGTGATGCTGTCCCGCCCTTATTTGGCCACGGCCTTAGCCCAGGAGTCTCTTAGGCCGACGGTGCGGTTGAAGACAGGCTTGCCTGCCTGCGAGTCCTTGGCGTCGACGCAGAAGTAGCCAGTGCGCTCGAACTGGACCCGGGTCGATGGATTAAGTTTAATGAGTTCCGGTTCGACGAAGCCGCGGATGGTCTTGAGCGAGCCGGGATTCAAGAAGGTACGCCAATCAGCGTCCTCCGGCAGGTCGTTCAGATTCTCGTGGGAGAAGAGGCGGTCATAGAGGCGTACTTCCACGTTGCCCGCATGCGCTTCGGAGACCCAGTGAATCGTGCCTTTGACTTTACGACCATCCGCCGAGTCGCCGCCACGGGTCGCCGGATCGTAGGTGCAGGTGACTTCGGTGATGTTACCGGCGGCGTCTTTTTTGCAACCGGTGCAGGTGACGAAGTAACCCCAGCGGAGCCGAACCTCTTGGCCAGGCGTGAGGCGAAAATATTTCTTTTCTGGAATCTCCATGAAGTCGGCGCGCTCGATGAGCAGCGTCTTGGAGAAGGGGACTTGGCGTGAGCCCGCCGCCGGGTCTTCGGGGTTGTTCTGGGCTTCCAAGTGTTCGACTTGGTCGGCCGGGTAATTTTCGATCACGAGCCGAACGGGGTCGAGGACAGCCATGAAACGCGGCGAGGTCTTATTAAGGTCTTCGCGGATGGCGTGTTCCAGCAGGGCCACATCGGTGAGTGAGTTATGCTTGGTGACGCCGATGGTTTCGCAGAACTTGCGGATGGCGGCTGGCGTGTAACCACGGCGGCGCATGCCGGAAATCGTGGGCATCCGCGGGTCGTCCCAGCTGGTGACACGCTTTTCTTGGACGAGCTCGAGCAGGCGGCGCTTGGACATGACGGTGTAGGTCAGGTTAAGGCGGGCGAATTCGATCTGTTGCGGTTTGGCGGGGGTGTCGAGCGTGCGGAGGAGCCAATCGTAGAAGGGGCGATGCACTTCGAATTCCAACGTGCAGATGGAATGCGTGATACCTTCGTAGGCGTCTTCGAGCGGGTGGGCGTAATCGTACATCGGGTAGACGCACCATTTGTCGCCGGTGTTGTGGTGCGAGGTCTTGCGGATGCGATAGATGATGGGGTCGCGCAGGTGGAAATTAGGCGAGGCCATGTCGATCTTGGCCCGGAGCACCGCCTTGCCTTCGTCGATCTCGCCACGGGTCATCTTGTCGAACAGCGCGAGGTTTTCTTCGATGGAAGCATCGCGCGTCGGGCTGTTTTTCCCGGGAGTCTTGTGGTCGCCGCGGTAGGCGTTCATCTGTTCCAGCGTGAGGTGGCAGACGAAAGCCTTCCCCAATTTGATCAGCTTGATCGCATCGGCGTGCATGCGGTCAAAATAATCGGAGGCCTGGTAATAGTGTTCGTGCCAGTCGAAGCCTAGCCAGCGGACGTCTTCCTTGATCGAATCGACATACTCGACGTCTTCTTTGGTCGGGTTGGTGTCATCCATCCGGAGGTGACATCGCCCTTTAAATTCAAGGGCTAAACCGAAATTGAGGCAGATTGATTTGGCGTGGCCGACGTGCAGGTAGCCGTTGGGCTCGGGTGGGAAACGGGTCGCGACGACGGCATGTTTCCCCGCCGCGAGGTCGGCATCCACGATTTGCTGGATGAAGTGACGCGGGGTGGGCGTCGAAAGAGGGGTGTCGGAGGACATGGGTGAGAATCGTAGGGAAGGTNNGGCGAAGGCTTGGAGGCGGGCGAGGGTGGTGTCGCGGCCGAGGACGCGCAGGACGCCGAGGAGGTGCGCGCCGCCGCCTTGCCCTGAAATCGCATAGCGGACGGGGGCGAAGTAGTCGGTAGGCTTGCGGCCGTACGTGGCACCGACGGCGGTGAAAGCGGCATCCAGTGCGGTTTCCTCCCAGGCGGCGGCGGTGAGCGTCGGCAACAGTTCGCGAACGCGGGCCACCGGTTCGCCGCCTTTTTTGGAAAGATTCGCCAAGGCGTTTTCGTCCTTATTAAACTTATCCGTGAAGAAGAAGGCGAGGAACTCCGGTAGGTGTTCCACGGAGACCACTTTCTCCTGCACGATGCCCAAGACCTCGGTCAGGCGTGCGTCCGAAACATCGGCATGGACGACACCGGTCTCGGTCAAGATAGGTCGGGCGACGGCGGCGAACTCGGCGGGCGGCAGCTGGCGCAAGGTCTGGGCGTTGACGTGCGACATCTTTCGTTCGTCGAAGCGGGCATTCGATTGGTGGACGGCCGAGATTTCAAACTGCCGGATAATCTCTTCGATGGGCATGACTTCTTTGCCGTCGGCCGGCGTCCAGCCCAATAGACAAAGGTAATTCCGGACCGCGGCCGGCAGGTAGCGGCGTTGCTGGTATTCCTCGATGAGGGCGCCGCGATCGCGCTTGGACATCTTGCCTGGGCCATCGGTCTTGAGGATCAGCGGAATGTGGGCGTAGAGGGGCGGAGTCACGCCGAAGGCTTTGAAAATTTCGAGGTGCTTCGACGTATTGGAGAGGTGGTCCTCGCCGCGGATCACATGGGTGATTTTCATCTCGATATCATCGACGACGTTGACGAAGTGGAAGACTGGTTCGCCGTTGGAGCGGAAGAGCACGAAGTCGCGATCTTCGGCGCGTTCGACGCGGCCGCGGACGAGGTCTTCGAGCACCATCGGTGCGGCCTCTACTTTTTCGATTTCCTTTTTAAGGTGATCGTCAAACACCGTGGAACGGGCGCCTTCGAGGCGGAGCCACCAAGCACCGTCTTTTTCGTAAGCCCGTCCTTTGTCGGCCAACTCCTTGAGCTTGGTGCGATAAAGTTCGGTGCGTTGGGATTGGAAGTAAGGACCGAAATCGCCGCCAACCACGGGACCTTCGTCCCAATCCATCCCCAGCCAATGCATCGAATCCAGGATGATTTTTAGGAACGCTTCCGAGTTACGTTCTTTGTCGGTGTCTTCGATGCGCAGGATGAATTTCCCGCCCGTATGGCGCGCGTAGAGCCAATTGAATAAGGCGGTCCGGGCGCTTCCGATATGGAAGAAGCCGGTGGGGCTGGGAGCGAAGCGGACGCGGACTTGGGACATGCGGGAGAAGAAGGGGGTGGGGCTGGAATTAGCCTCCGTCATGCCATTTGGAGGCAGGGAAGGGGTGAGGGGAAGCGGAAAAGAGCCAGGAGGGTCCGAGGGGCCTGAAAGCGAGGCGAGTTCAGGGTTTTATGGAGAGCATCCTTGCCCGCCTGATTCGGGCGACGGCCTATCATTTATAAGAATAAAAAAAGGCGGCTGGCGCCGCCTTTTTAGAACGTCCGGCCTGGATTTATTTAGCGGCTTCAGGTTCGGGCGGGGCGGTCAGATCTTGGATGAGCCCCATCGAAGTGAAATAGGCGTTACGTCCGGAAATACGTTGGACGAACAATTTGGTTTCTTCGGCCGTGGAGTCATCTTTAGGAACTTCGGATTTAGCGGGGCGCAGGAAGACATAATCGCCATTGCGCGTCCGGATGGGTGCGGTGATTTTTCCGACACCGGCGACTTCGATGAGTTGGCCGGTGTTCTCGGTCACGCCCGTGAGATTTTCAGGTACGGTGAAAGCGGTGAAGGCAGCGGGTGATGAGACGGTCAGGCCGAGGGCCTTGGCGCTCTCCGTGAAGCTTTTGCCAGCGGCTTGGTCGGCGAGAAGGGCTTTGTTGAGGCGGCCGACTTCCTCGGTCAGCAGGCGCGAGCGCTCCGTGGCTTTCCAGTTGCTCAAGGCGAGAGCCTTGACTTCAGCGAATTCGGGCAGACGTGATTCGGCGCGCTTATTGAGCAGGACGAAAACGGCGCCTTGTTCGGTACGGTAGACGTCGGTGCGCCATTCTTTTTCGGTGAGATCGCCGCCGGCTCGCAAAGCTTCGGCGGGTACTTTATCGTTCACCGGAGGGCTGCCAGCGTCGTAGGCCGGGAGGGCCGTGATGGTCGCCTTCTTGGCCTTGAGCCAAGCAGCAAACCCTTGATTATCGGCCTTAGTCGCATCTACGGCGAATTTCTCGGAGAGCTCGTCGGAGATCAGGCCGGCGAGGTTGGTGACCGCGCGTTCGGCCCGGATTAATTTCTCGATCTCGCCTCGGCGAGCCAAAGCTTGTTCCTTCACCTTACCGGTCTCGAACTTAAATTTCTCGGCGACATTATAGCCGAAAGTGACGACGTCATCGTCCGAAATCGGGGACGTATCGGGAGTGACGTCCGTGATGGTCACGGCGCTGACTTCGACTTTGGCGGGCAAGCGATAAGATTCCTTATTGGCTTCGAAAGAGGCTTTGGCCTTGGCTTCATCGTCCGCAATCGTGGCCTTGAAATTGGCCGCTGGGAGCGTGGCGGCGTCTACCGTCCATTTGGCGCGCTCACGATCAAGGATACGTTTGACTTGAGCTGCCGTGGCGTGACCGCCGCCGGAGAGGATTGTCATCGCCTTGTTGATGCGCCAAGTGTCCTTGATGAAGGATTCGAAGCGGGCGCGGGTTTCCAGATCCGAGGCGTTTAATTGCTTGGAGGCGAAGTCGATGAATTTGCCGAGCGTATCACCTTCGGCTTTGCCGTCGGGAGGCATCGTGGCGTCCTTGGCGATTTTACGGATCTCGGCTTCGGAAGGGTCGGGAATGTTTAAGGAATTGGCCAGACTGAGTTCGGCGACGCGCTGTTGAAGGCTGACGTTGTCCATGCGTTGCCCGGTCATGTTCGCGAAGAACTGGGCATCGCGATGACGGAGGCGGACGGAGGGGTCGTTAAGGTCGACGCCCAGGTACATGTAGGACCCCGAGCCTTTGAGGGCGCCGCGACCGGCAAAACCATAAAAGACGAAAGAGACCACGATGATCACCAGCAAGAAGCCGAAGATCAGACGATGGTGTTTGCCGGTGGCGTTCTGTAGCCAAGTAATCATCCCGCCAACTTGCCTAGCCCTTTGGCGGCTGTCAATCAGTCGGAGGGGGGTGCCTTGCGCTTGCGCTTGGGAGGCTTCCTTTTATCCCTTTTGACGTGGCTAAGCCCATCCAGTGCATCGTTGCCGTAGCCCAAAACGGGGTGATTGGCGTCGAAGGGCGTCTGCCTTGGCATATCCCTGAAGACTTGGCTTGGTTTATGTCGCAGACCCAGGATGGGGTCATGATTGAGGGTCCCGCTTGCTATGCCGAATTAGGTAAGGCTTTGCCGGGGCGGGGGACCGTGGTGATTTCGCGCGACGCAGGGAAGCAATTCCCGGGCGCGGCCAAGGCCGCCGATCTGACGGAAGCCTTGGCTCTCGCCCAGGCGATGCCTTGGCCGGGCCCGGTTTGGATCACGGGGGGAGAGCGGATCTACGCCGAGGGGCTGCCGCTTTGTGAACGCTTGCTCATCACGCGCCTCGACCGCGATTTCGCAGGCGACCGTTTCTTCCCCGCCGATTGGCAGCGTTATTTCACCAAGCTCGTTTCGTCGAAGAAGGGGATGCACGATGGGTTGGGGTATGCGTTTGAAATCTGGGAGCGCTGAGCACTCCAGATTTCAAACGAGGGGGCAAGTGGGCATGGGGACACGTGGGCATGGGGACGATTCAACGGGAGACCGGAGACCGGAATTTAAGCTGCGATCATGTGCCCCAGCTAACTATCCGGTCTCCGGTTTCCCTTTGAGTTTTGTCTCAAGGTAGGGCTGACCATTGGCATGGCTACCGTTCGCCGAATGGTGAACGCAGGGTAGGGGCGTGGCTACGCCGCGCCCTTTGTCGTCGGGCATGACGTAGTCCTGCCCCTACCTGTGGCCACCATGCGGCGGCCTGTTTCGCCCCGTGCCAGCGAAACCCGTGCCCCCTCGCGACAATGCGTGATTTGGCTCCCACGGGCCTCCAAATCACGCATAGTCGCGGCATGCTCTTACCCCTGCTCATGTTGGCCGCGATTCCGGCCACAATCCTTGAGGAGTCTAAAGTACCGCCGTATGTCCTCCCTGATCCGCTAATCTGCGCTGATGGCAGAAAAGTCACCGATGCGAAAACGTGGGAAACGGTCCGACGTCCGGAAGTGATGAAGCTGGTGGAAGATAATATTTTCGGACGCACGCCGAATACCCAAGCGGCGCAAGCCGAGAGTGTCATTGAGGTGCGGGAAGAGGATAAGCAGGCCTTGGGCGGAAAGGCCACGCGGTCGCAATGGAAAGTCTGGCCTATCGGTAAGAAGGGGCCGGCCTTCGACTTGCTACTCTATACGCCTAATAACATCAAGGGTCCCGCTCCGGTATTCTTAGGTCTGAATTTCGGGGGCAATCACACGACGGTGGAAGACACTGCGGTTTTCTTACCGTCGACTTGGGTTTCCAAGCAATGGACGACGGTCGACAAGGTCAATCGCGCCACGGAGGCGAGTCGCGGAGCTCAGGCGGCTCGTTGGCAACTGGAGATGATTATCGCCCGGGGTTATGGTATGGCGACGGTCTATGACGGAGATTTCGAACCCGACCATCCAGAAGGCTGGAAGGAATCGTATCGGGCGGCGCTCTCGCCGCAGGGCGCGCAGACGCAATGGGCCGACGGTCAATGGGGTTGCATCGGCGCTTGGGCTTGGGGGCTCTCGCGCACGCTCGATGCGTTGGAGGAAAATCCCTTGGTCGATGCGAAGCGTGTCGCCGTCATCGGACATTCGCGTTTGGGTAAAGCTTCTCTCTGGGCGGGCGCGCAGGATGCCCGTTTCGCTTTGGTTATTTCCAATGATTCCGGTTGCGGCGGCGCCGCTCTCGGCAAGCGGATTTTTGGCGAGACCGTCGGCGTCATCTCCGGGCACTATAAAGGCAAAGGGTTTCCGTATTGGTTCACGGCGCGCTACGAAACCTACTCGGAAAAAGAGGAGCTGATGCCGCTCGATCAGCATTATTTGTTGGCGCTCGTGGCGCCGCGTCCGCTTTACGTCGCCAGTGCCGCCGAAGACCTGTGGGCTGATCCGCTCGGTGAATTTCTAGGAGCCGTGCATGCCGATCCCGTCTACCATGTCTTGGGCCTGCCGGGCTTGGGGACGAAGGAATATCCTAAAATCAGCCAACCTATCGGGCAGACCATCGGCTACCACGTGCGTCCGGGTAAGCATGATATCAATGCGGAAGACTGGCAAAACTACCTCAATTTCGCTGACCGGGTTTTGCCGAAGAAATAAAGACGGCCCCGCGGGGCCATTCGGGAAGGATTGACTAAATATCAATTCACGGGATTTTACCTGCTTCACGCTCTCGTATTTCAATGGATAGAATGCTGGCCTCCGAAGCCGGCGATTTGGGTTCGACTCCCAACGGGAGCACCACTTTTGGGCGAGCTTAGCTCGCAAGGACAGAGGTAGGGGAAGTGCCGCGTGTTGCCTTAACTGTATAGGGTAGGGTTGAGCGCCCTCGCTCAACCGCGGCTGACCAAGGGTGGTCAGCCCTACCTCGATCCAGAACTCAAAGGGGAACCGGAGACCGGATGATTGGTAGGGGCAGCACCGCGTGCTGCCTTAGTCGTATCTGGCCGCCGTACGGTGGCCGTGGGTAGGGGCAGGACTACGTCATGCCCGGCGTCCAAGGGCGCGGCGTAGCCTCGCCCCTACCTTGCGTTCACCATTCGGCGAACGGAGTTTTAAGCCCCCTTCTCCTGCTCTCCGGTCACCTTGCTTCCGACGGTGAGCAAGACGATGAGCCCGATGACTGCATAGCAGATCGCGGAGCCGAGCAGGACGTTCCGAAGTTTGAACAAATCCGTCATCCAGCCCATGATGATCGCGGCGAAAGGCAGGAAGCCGAAGAAGCTAAGGCCGGTGACGGCAGAGACGCGTCCGCGGATTTCGGCGGGCGAACGTTCCTGCACGATGGTGTTGGCCAGTCCGACCAACGTCGAGACGCCCACGGCCAACGAGAACAAGGAGAGGCCGGCCCAAATCTGTTGATGCGCCTGACTGAGGCTGACCAGGGCGCCGCACGCGATGACCATGCCCAGGGTGATGGCGAGTCGACGAAGATGCCGTGGCAAAGCCATAATCAGAAGGGAGCCGAGAACCGAGCCGGCTCCGGAGCACAACATGAGTAAGCCCATTTCTTGGGCGTTCGCACCGAGGTCGTGCTTGGCGTAAATCGGCAGCAGCACGATGATGACCGGGAAAACAAAGAGCGTGTTGGTGGCGAGCAACGCTACCATGGCTAGGCTTGGCGGATCTTGGCGGACGTGTCGGAAGCCTTCACCCGCGCCACCTTGGCGCTTTTCTTCTTCTTCCGCCGTGCCTTGCGGACGTCTAGGCAAGGTGGCCAGCGCGATCATCAGGGCGACGAAAGAGGCGGCGTTCAGGTAGAACGCCCATTCGGCGCCGTAGCGGCCAACGAGGTAACCCGCGGCAGCGGGCCCGACCAGTCGGGTCGCATGAAAGACGGCCCGGTCGACCGCGATGGCTTTGCCCACGTGCTCTTTGGCGACGAGTTCAGGGACGATGGCCGCCGCCGCCGGCATCTCATAAGAACTGGATACACCGAGAAGGGCTGCGGCTAAGATAATATGCCAGGCTTGGAGCGTACCGTGGGCGACAAGGATGCCGATGCCTAGGGCAAAGAGGATTTGGGCGAGTTGGCAGATTTGAAGGATGCGCCGCTTGTCGTAGCGATCGGCATAGGAGCCCCCGATACGAAAGAGCAACAGCATGACGACCCCGCTGGCCAGATGCGGGGCGGCTTGGAGCAAGCCTTCCCAGCGGCCAAGGCCTTCACGGGCCACGACTTCGGTCATCACCCAGCCGAGGGCCATTCCTTGCATCCAAGTGCCGGTCATCGAAATCCCTTCGCCCAACATGTAGCGGACGAAAGGACCGTTCGGGAAACGCTCGGAGGCGTTAGAAGTGACGGAAGGTTCGTGCATCGAGCGGCCAGAGCATCAACGACTCATGGGCGAGTATCGAGGATGGAGTATGGGTAAAAATTCCGTCTTAGGCCGACCTGCCTCGATTAGGAAGGGCTGACCACCCTTGGTCAGCCGCGGTTTAGCGAGGGCGCTCAACCCTACCCAGGCGCTGCCCCCTTATTTACCGGTATAGGCTGCTTCCGTCGCCTTCCAGGCGGCGTCGACGGCAGGTTTCAGCACTCCGGCGATGGCTTTATAGCCGTCGACATCGGGATGAAGATTGTCCTTTAGGTAGTGCCCAGGCTTGCCTTCGCCGTTAGGCAGATTGAGGGCCGGATTGATGTCCACATACCAAAGGTTCTTTTCTTCCCGACATAATTTCTCGAGCTGACGGTTATAGTCGTCCAAGAGATCCCACTTGGCCTTGCGGGAAGGAGCGCGGGTGGTGGCGATGAAGACGAAGGCGCAATCGGGATTCTCTTTGCGGACACGTGCAAGGTATTCTCGGATGCGAGCGATAGGTGCGGCCGGCTCATCGCCAGCGTTCACGTCGTTGCCGCCGCATTGGAAGACGACAACCCGCGGGTGATACGGCAGCGTGATGCGATCCATGTAGCCGAGAACTTCGGTGGTATACGAACCGCCGAAGCCGCGGTTGATTACCGGGTAAGGTTTCATCTCCTCGGCGACGTTCTTCCACATGCGCAGGGTGCTGGCGCCGGAGAAGAGGAGGGCATGCTGCGGCGGAGGATTAGCCTTATCGGCTGCTTCGAAGGCGGCGATATCCTTGGCCATGCGCAGCGGTTGCTGGGCGAGCGGGATATGCGGTTTGGTCGCGTCAGCCGCGAGCGCAGTGAGGGCGAATAAGCAGGAGAGCCAGAGAGAGGGTCGCATGGCGTAGGGGTTATTTGGAGAAAGCCGAAGCGGTCTGTTGCCAGGCCTGAGCGACGGCGGGTAGCAGCAATTTTGCGATGGCCTTGTAGCCTTGTTCGCTCGGGTGTAGGTTGTCTTTGACGTAGGCGCCTTCGCGGGGTTCACCGTCGGGCAGATTGAGAGCCGGGTTGATATCCAGGAAGGTGACGCCTTTTTCCGTCTGGGCGATTTTCTGGAATTCGGCATCCGTCTTTTTCATCTCCTCCCAGAAGGCTCGCCGTGACGGCGCTCGCGTGATCGAAAGTAAAATCATCACGCAGTCAGGGTTTTCGGCTCGGACTCGGCTCCAGTAGGTGCGGACGCGTCCGGCCACCTCGGCCGCCGTGGCTTTGTCATAATTCAAATCGTTGCTACCGCAGTGGTAAGCGATGACCCGGGGGTGATAGGGTAGGGTGATCCGATCCATGTAATGAAGGACGTCGGTGGTCTTTGAACTGCCAAAGCCGCGGTTGATTGCTGGGTAGGCCTTGAAGACTTCTAAGGCGTCGGTCCAGCGGCGGAAGGTGCTCGCGCCCGTCAGTAGGAGCCCGTGTTGCGGAGGAGGATTGGCTTTGTCCAGGGCCTCAAAGGCCAAGATGTCTTTGTCGAAGCGGGTCGGGCTATCGCTCGCGGCGCTGGTCGCGGGCGCGTCCTTGGCGGCATGACCAACGACGGTGCAAAGAAGAACGAGCCAGAAGATAGGGCGCATGGCAGGGCAGTGGGGTGGGGTGCAAAATTAATGGAGCACGATCGAGGGAGGGCAAGCGGACACATCGTCCGCCTGTCCTCTTGCCAACCGCCCTCGGTCAGCTTTCTTTCTCAGGCATGCCGATTGTTCCTGGACTCCGTGGCCCTTATGAAACCGTTCGCGGTATGGTTTACCTACCTCGCTTGGTCGACAAGCTGCGCCTGCATGCCCGTGGTCAATTGCACGCGGATTTCGTTAATAATCTCGGCAAAGCTTTCGATGACCGATGCTGCCAATATTTAGGGATTAAGTACGACGAGTTGCGTGCATGGGTGCTCGGTCAGCCCGAGGTGTCGGATGAGCAAGTCTGCGTCTGGGCCGAGGCCAGAGGCCGAAAGCTTACGCCTAATGACATCGAAATCTGGAACGGCTTCATGACGAAGCGCGGCTGGCGCGATGAAGCGAATGAGGTACTCGTCCGCCGGCTGAAGGAGAACGGACTTACCGGGGAGGCAGGAATTGAGACGATGTTCGATTACATCGAAGTCGACGAAGGACGCCCGGCCCGAAAAAAGGCCCTCTGAGCGGCTTCGGTTGGTGGTTGAGTTCGGTCCGAGGCTTCTCTTATTTTAGTTACTAGACAGGTCCGGCTTAACCTACGTCCCTT
>DKND01000079.1:1096-11454 GCA_002470605.1 Opitutia bacterium UBA7397 | reverse complement strand
TTTGCCCAGGCTTCGGTCTTGGCGATCAAGGCGGGCAAGGGGCCGAACGCGGCAAATAATTTCGCGGCCGCAATCCTCGCGTTCCGCCATGGGGGCTGGATCGTCTCGTTGATCGGCGCGGCGGCGATGGTCGGTCGGCTGCTCATCGATGAGGCGGCGACGACGCACTGGGTGCGTTCGCTCAAGCACATCTTGGCGGCCGCCATCTTCTCGATCATCGCTTTTTTTGTCACTTTCCAGTGGGAGCTCTCGGCCATCAATAAGGCGATCATCCAAGGCCTCACGGGGGCGCTTTCGCCCGAACTTGTGGACTGGATGACCTTCACCATCCAGCAGAAGCTGGGGATGAATAAGAAAGCCCGGCGTAAGCCTTCCCGGCGCAAACGTTCGTCGGGCCGGAAGCGCTCCACCCCTAAAAAGAAGCCTGCGGCCACCGTGCCGCCTACCGTCCGCCCGCGTCGCCGCCCGCGCACACCCTGATTTACATACACAAACTATCAAAAATATGAGCAAAATACGATTATCGCGCCGTCCCCTCAAGGGCGGCCTCGTTCAAGCAGAAGTCGGCATCGTCGGCATGGTCGTGGTGACCTTGCTGGTTTCCCTCGCGGGTCTTTGGTTCAGCCATGAACTTAAAGATACCACCGAGAAAGTACGCAATGCCACCGCCGGCATTCAAAGCTCCGTCGAGGCCTATAAAAAGGCCATGAAGTCCACGGCCACGATGACGGTCCTCATCGGACCGGGAGATACCCTGAAATCCGACAATAAGAAAGTCGAAGAAGCGGACCAGAATGCGACGGCCTCGCTGAACCAGGCCGAGACCGATACGCGCGAATGCCTTACCTTACTGGATACGGTTTTACGTCTGTTGGCGACTTACGAGACGACCACGGTCACGTTCGCGGGCTGTTCGCTGATCTTCGCCCTCTTCGTGATCATTAGGCAGTTTAAACTCTGAAGATTTTTATCGGTAGCTCTTGCCGGCTCAGGCGAAATGGCCGAAGCCACGAACCGCGAGCGGTTGCCCGCTGGCGATATCATAGGCCAACCCTTCGCCCGTCTCGATGCTTCCCACTCGGGTGATGCCGGTGGTTTTGAAGGCCTGTTTGAAGTCGCGTTCTAATAAATCCGCGCGGTCCGCGCTGACGGTGAAGAGCAGTTCATAATCTTCACCATCTTGCAGGGCGTGTTCTGACGCGGGTCGGCCATCGGCGCGCGCGAGGGCGAGGGCGGCATCCGCAACGGGTAAGGCTGACAGCTCAAGGCGGGCGTTGCGATGCGAGCCAAGCAGCCCGGGCAAGTCTTTCGCCAGCCCGTCGGAGAGATCCGTGCAGGCCGTGACTTCGCCGCGTCCGCAAAGCCATTCGCCTTCCGCGAGGCGAGGTTTGAAGTCGAGGTGCTTGCCGTAAATCGAACCCCCGAGCTGGCCGGTGACAAAAAGGATATCGCCCGGCTGGCTGGTCCGCCGGGTCAGGACGCGATGGGAGAAGCCTTGGACGGCGAGCGTCGCCGCAAAAGAGCCAGGTGCGGCGCGACAAACATCGCCGCCGACCACCGTGAGTCCGGCTTGGGCGGCGGCCCGTCCGGCGCCATGGGCGAAATCAACCAACCACGCCGCATCTACGTCGGGCCCGATCAGAAGGGAAAGCAGACTGTCGGAGGGGGTGGCTCCGGCGGCGGCCAAGTCGCTCAGATTACGATTCACTAATTTAGCTCCCGCGCGCATGCCGCTGCAGGAAAGGTCAAAGTGCCGCCCAAGCAGGACCGAGTCTACGGTGCTGACCCGATAAAGCCTTCCACCCGTGGACGGAAAAATCGCGCAATCACCCCCGGGGCCGGCCGGGAAAGGGGGGCAGACTTCGGCGAGGGCCGAGACGACGCGCCGGATAATTTCTTCCTCGGTCAACGTCGCCACACTTTGCGCGGCATGAGAGGTCAGGGCGCCCATGGATCAGAATCTGGTCGAAGCCGTGGGGGCGAGCAAGAGCCAGAAAAAGTTATGGGCGTTAAAAGCCGCGTGGACGCCCATGCAGGTGAAGAGGCCGAAGCGGTCGCGGACGATGCAAAGGAAGCAGCCGAAGGCGAAAAGCGGCAAGAAAGCCGAAGCGCTGCCGTGCACGATGCTGAAGAGCAGGCCCGTCACGACGATGGCATAGCCGCGTGGCAGCCAACCTTTGAGCGAATTATAAAGCGTGCCGCGAAAAGCCAGCTCTTCGACGACGGGCGCACCGATGGCGATGGCGAGGAAGATTGCCCACAGCTGCCAGGCCGGGCCGTTCCATTTGGCGAGAGTTTCGACGAGTTGCTGCGGTTCTTCGGGAAGTACCTGGCCCTGCAGGCTGCAGAACCAATAAAAAGCTTTCCAGGTTAAGGTAGCCAAAACGGCCAAGCCGACGACAGAGAGGAAGGAGCCTAGCCAGTTGCGGAGCGTGCAAGCACTCCAGGTGAACCGCAGTTCACTTTTGAGATTTGAAAAGACCGCCGGCAAGGGTTCGCCTTCGAGGACGGCCGAGGGGGCCCATGCCACCGTGCCTCGGGTGACGTTACCTAAGAATAACAAAGTGCCGACACCGACCATTTGGCCGAGGAACTGGGCTAACATTTGATGCCCGAGGCCGGCCCCGTTGGATTTGATAAAGAGGCTGGTGAAAAGATTTGCCGAGGAATAAACCGCGAAAAAGAAAAGCCCGAGTGATAAGAAACTTAGGGCCGTGGCGCTCAGTCCGCGGAGTCGCACCGGATGATCGACGCCTGGGAGCGCGTAGCCACGCGTCAGCGTAAAGAGGCCGACACCGCTGAGAACGAGGCTCCATCCGACAAAAATCCAATCGGCGAGACCGAAGCCAGCGAAAGTCGCTTGAAGCTCGGCGGGCATGTTAAGCGGTGCCGCTGACTAAGCGACCGCCGACATAGGTTGAACGGATCCGGCTCGTAAACGTGCGTTTAGCTAGAGGATTATTCCCCCCCTTGGATTGTTGGGCGGCAATCGAGGTTGTCCATCGGGTCTTTGGATCGATCAAGACCAAGTCGGCTTCGGCTCCAGTACGTAGGGTGCCGGCATTTAAGCCGAGCACGCGGGCTGGACCTGAAGTGAGACGTGCGAGAAGCAGGGCCAAGTCTGCATGGCCGCCGGCGACAATGGCTTCGTAGGCGGCCGCGAAAGTGGTTTCCAAGGTGGCCGCACCGAAGGGGGCTTGGTCAAATTCACAATCTTTCTCGGTCGCCGTGCACGGCGAGTGGTCGGAGCAGATCGCATCGATGGTGCCGTCGACGAGTGCAGCGATCAGGGCCAGCCGGTCGGACTCTTCGCGTAAGGGCGGATTGAGTTTCAGATGGGTGTCGTATTGGGCTAAGGCTCCGTCGGTCAGCAGCAGGTGTAAGGCAGAAACTTCGGCGGTGATGGAGAGTCCGCGAGCTTTCGCGCGGCGGACGATTTCGGCGGAGCCGCCGGAGGAAAGGTGCTGCAGGTGGATGCGGGCCTTGGTGAGTTCGGCGAGCAGACAGTCGCTCGAGACCACGATTTCTTCGGCAGCGCGGGGTAGGCCGCGGAGGCCGAGGCGGAGAGACCAAGCGGCTTCGTGCATCTGTCCGCCTTCGGTCATACTGCTGTCTTGGCAATGGTCGAGGACGACCAGGTCGAACATCGCAGCGTATTCCAGGGCGCGACGCATAATCTCGTTGTTCTGCACGCCCGAAGTCGTGTCGGTGACGGCGACCACGCCGGCCTTCTTCATCGTGCCGAGAGGGGCCAGGGCCTTGCCTTCATGGCCTTTGGTAAGGGTGCCCGTCGGGAGCACGCGTACCGCGGCGTCGCGCGCGCAGATTTCGCGGAGAAGTTGGATTGTGCCGATATTATCGGCGGCCGGTAAGCAGTCGGGCATCGTGACCACGGTGGTAAAACCGCCGGCGGCGGCCGCGCGGGTGCCGCTGCGGATCGTCTCGCGGGCCGTGCGGCCTGGTTCGCCGAGGCGGCAGTTCAGGTCAACGAAGCCCGGGGCGACGACGAGTCCCTGTCCGTCGATGACGCGGGCCTTGGCCTGGTCGGCGGCGGAGAGATGGTCGACGAACTTGCCGTCGAGGGCGAAGACATCGCCCTTGGCTTCGTCGCGCTTGGCGGAGGGATCGATCACGCGGGCGCCGCGGATCCAGAGGGGAGAGTTGTCGGCGGGATTCATCGGCTGATGGCTCCGGTGCAGAGGTGAAGGACGGCCATGCGAACCGCGACGCCGTTGCGCACTTGTTCAAGGATGACCGAGCGCGGTCCGTCGGCGACTTCGCTTTCGACTTCGACGCCGCGGTTGATGGGGCCCGGGTGCATCACAATCGCCTCGGGTTTGAGCCAGGCGGCGCGTTCGGCGTTGAGGCCGAATTGTGAAGTGTATTCGCCGAGCGAGGGGAAGTGGGTCGTTGTCTGGCGTTCGTGCTGGATGCGCAAAAGCATCACCGCATCGCAATCCTTCAAGGCTTCCTTCAGGTCATGGACGATACGGACTTGCGGGAAGGCTTCCTTGAGCGAGGCCGGGACGAGCGTCGCGGGACCCGCGAGCGTGACCTGTGCACCGAGCTTCGAGAGGCAGAGGATGTTGGAGCGGGCGACGCGGCTGAAGAGGATGTCGCCGAGGATCGTGACCTTGAGGCCTTCGACTTTGCCGAAGCGCTGGCGGAGCGTGAAGGCGTCGAGCAGGGCCTGCGTCGGGTGTTCGTGGGCGCCGTCGCCGGCGTTGATCACCGAGATGTCGAGGACCTTGCCTAAGTAGCGTGCCGATCCGGCGGAGGAGTGGCGCATCACGATGGCATCGACGCCCATCGCGCGGATGTTCATCGCCGTGTCGCGGAGCGTTTCGCCTTTGACCAGCGAGGAGGCCGTCGTGTTGATTGAGACCACTTCTGCGCCGAGTTTTTTGGCCGAGATTTCAAAAGCCGTGCGCGTGCGCGTGCTGGGTTCGAGGAAGAGATTGACGACCGTGCGCCCGCGCATGAGGTCGAGCCCTTTGCCCGGGGCGAGGGCGGGAAGGAAGCCGTCTGCTTGCTGGAAGAGAAATTCGATTTCAGCTCGAGATAGCTCTTCGATGCCAGTGAGGTCTTTTTTCGTCCAGGATGCTTGTTGGGCCATGCGGTAGGTTCCGGTGGCCCCAACGAAGGTTAGGACCATTGGGAAAGTGCGGATGAAAGGCCCTTGGTCAAGGGATTTGCGGAAGAGCTAGGGCCAAGGGCAGGGATAGAGACAGGTTTCGATTACCTTGGGACCGAAATAGGGTCCATGACAGGCGATACCTGGTATGACCTCATCTTTCTGGGCCTGTCCGTATCCCTCGAAGTTTACTTCGTCAGCAGCTCTCTCACCTTGGCGCCCACCGCGGCCGCGGCTTCGCCCCGTTTGTCCTTATGGGTGGCGATCACGTTAACCAAGGCGCTGCCGACGACGACCCCATCGGCGACCTTGGCGATTGCTTGGACATGGGCGGCGGTCGAGACGCCGAAACCTACGCAGACCGGTAGCGTCGTGTGCTTCTTGATTTCTTGGACGGCGGCGGAAAGGTTCGAGGCCAGTTCGGAGCGCTCGCCGGTCACGCCTTCGCGTGAGACGTAATAAATAAAACCCGAAGCATGCTTGGCGATCAAAGCCACGCGGGCGGGCGGGGTGGTCGGCGCCACGATGAAGATATTAGCGAGGCCGTGCTGCTTGCTGGCGGCGATGAGGTCGCCGGCTTCTTCGGGAGGGCAATCGAGGACGAGCAGGCCATCGGCTCCGGCTTCGCGGACCTTGCGGCAATAGCTTTCGACCCCAAAGGAGAAGAGCAGGTTATAATAACAATAGAGCACGATGGGCTTATCGGTCCCGGCGCGAGTGGCGCGGATGATGTCCAGCAGGCCGTCGTAAGTCATGCCGGCTTCGAGCGCGCGCTGCGAGGCCAGCTGATTCGTCAGACCGTCGGCGAGCGGATCGGAGAAGGGGATACCGACTTCGAGGATGTCGGCGCCGTTCTGGGCGAGGGCGAGCAGGATTTGTTTCGACGTGGCGGCGTCGGGATCGCCCGCGCAGACGTAACTGACGAAGGCCGGACGGCCTTCGGTTTTGCAGCGGGCAAAGGTCTGGGCGATTCGATCCATGCCAGGTGAAGAAAGTCGGCTTTAGTGGGAAGCGCAAGGCGACACTCGCTCGTCCGGCTAACTTCGGCTTTGCAGGCCTGTCGGGTGCAGGTAAGTTAGGCCCATGAGCCTCCAGTTGATTCTGAAATTCTTTCTTTCGGCCGCGGTGATCACGGGCGCCGCGGAGTTGGCTAAAAGAAACATATCATTAGGGGCGATGCTCTGTGCCCTGCCGTTGACGAGCCTCTTGGTGATGATCTGGACTTGGGTGGATACGGGTGATCAGGCCAAAGTCATCGCGCTTAATTGGTCCATCTTAGCCTATACCATTCCTTCGTTTGTTCTATTTATTGCTTTCCCGCTCTTATTGAGGGCTTCCTTGGGGTTCTGGCCCGCTTTGGTTTTGGCCTGCCTGATCACCGCCGGGACCTATCGGCTGTGCCAACCGCTCTTGGATAAAGCCGGTGCCTGATTTTCCCATTTGCCATTTGGTCGGACAGCGGCACGTTGCGGGTGTCGGCCCAAGTGGTGGAATGGTATACACATCAGACTTAAAATCTGCCGCCGAAAGGCTTACCGGTTCGAGTCCGGTCTTGGGCACGACGACTTTGGCGAGATGCTAGTAGAAATCAGGCGAGGTTGCGCTTCCCTGTAAAATGAGACGAGCCGTTCGGTTAGAACGGCTCGTTATGGATTTCCGAAAATCCGGACAAATAAGTCCAGAGCTCTAGCTACGGAGCTCTGGGGTCGGGTACGGTGAATATTATTTCTTCTTCCGTTAGTCGCCCTCGCGACTGTTGCATCCTTTATAAGGGAGGCTTTTACCTGAGTGAAATTGACTGAGGTTGTTGTGGGCGTCCGGGGGGAGAGTGTCAACGGATTCCTCTTAAAGCCCGATAATAGGAGAGAAATCAGCACCGAAGGCTATTAGAGGCCTATAAAGGGCTCTGAAACGGGGTATAGACCGGTCAGCGTTTCAGGCTGAAGGGCGTGAAATCGGTGTCGGTGTCGAACGTGTCGACACCTTCGGCGTTCTTCAGTTTGGCGCAGGCCCAGTAGGTAAACGGGGTCATGATCACTTCGACGAGCACCTTGAACATCCAGTTCGCCAGCATCACGGCGACGAGCGTCTTAGGGCTCCAGATACCGAGGAAGGCGAGCGGGTAGAAGATCAGGCTGTCGACGCCCTGGCCGATGAAGGTCGAGCTGATAAAGCGCAACCAAAGATGGCGGCCTTGCGTGCGCACCTTGAGCTTCGCGAGGACATACGAGTTGAGGAAATCGCCGACGAAGAATGCGATGATGGAGCCGATGGCGATGCGCCAGCCGCCGCCGAAGCAGGTGATAAGGGCCGGTTGGAGCTGTGCGCTGAACGGTTCGTTCGGGCTGGCCGGCATGGAAAGCACAACCCAAGTCATGATCGTCGCGAAGAGCATCGCGCCGAAGCCTGCCCAGATCACGCGGCGCGCCATCGCGTAGCCGTAGACTTCCGTGAGGATGTCGCCGAAGAGGTAAGACAACGGGAAGAAAATATTGCCCGCGCCGAAATCTGTGGGGCCCAGTAGCGGGAAGTTAACCTGCACGACCTTCGCCGGCCCGATGAGGTTCGAGCAGAGCAGTACCGCCACGAATGCGCCGAGGATGAGGTCGTAGTAGCGGAAGTTGCGTTGCATGGTCGATTAATCTGGAAGGAACTTCGCCGTTTACCAGCGGGGTAGCGAAAAAATCAGCGGCCGAGGGCGGCCTTGATGACGGGTTCGAAGAGGTCGGCCTGGCGGAAGAAGCCGAGGTCGCTGGCATGTGAGCCGTCGGTGGCCCCATCGGCGTCGTCGCCGTATAAGTGGTCTCCGGCGATATAGTAGAGTTTAGTTTGGCCTTCGTTTTTAAGCAGCTCGAAGGCGGCTTTGAGGGCGGCGTGGTTGTCGTCGTGGTGCTCTTTACGCGAGGCGATGATCCACTCGTTGGTGTTACGGCGATCTTCGACGAGCACGATGGGGGTGTTAGGTTTCGCCGCCCGGAGTTGATGCACCAAGGGAAGGCATTTTTCGGCGACTTCTTTCGGCTTCATGTTCGGGAGGCAGTCGATGACGTAGACGGCGGCGTCGATTTGCGTGAGATAATCTCCCACGGCCTTATCCATGCGACCGTTGCCGGAGAAGCCTAGGTTGACCACCGGCAGGTCAAGGCGCCGGCCGAGGATGGCCGTGTGGACCATGCCCGCGCGCGTGGCGCAGGCGCCGTGCGTGATGGAGGTGCCGTAGAACACGATGGGTTTTTCACGGGGCGCGAGTTCTTCGAACTTATTTTTCTGCGGAACGCCGAGCTTGAGAAATTCCATGCCATTGAAGATCGGCAGGTAGATGGCATATTCGCGTTCGCCGGCGTCGAGCCCGCCGATGATTTCGAGTTTCATTTCCTGTTGGGTCGGCTTGACGACCTGCACCCAGCGCCAGCGGCCGTCTTTGTCCCGGGCATAAAGGTCAAGACCGCTGACGCTGGTCGCCGGGATGTGCGGCATGGCAAGGGCGGGCTTGGTGACTTTGTAATGAGCGTGGATGGAAGTGGCGTCGGTGCGGAAGCGGACCATCATGCCGGAGCAATCGCGGCTGAGGCTCCAGACGGCCGGAGTCACGGTTTTCTGCGCTTCGGCGGGCAGGCGATCGTAGTAACTCAACCGCACAGCTTCAGGGAAGGCGCGACCTTCCAATCCCCAGTTTTTGACGTCATGCCAGACGAGTTCGACCGGAGGTTTTACGTCGGCTTTCGCGGCTGTTTTGCCGGTGGGTTTTGCGACGGGCGCGACTTGGGCGAAGACGTACGATGCGCTTAGCATAAGCCCGAGGAAGAGGCGGTGATACGGGAATTTCATGTTGGTTTTAGGTAAAGTTCAGAGCGCCGTGCCGGCCGACATCGCCAAGGCGCGGATTTGGGCGAAGGGTTTCTCGTAGTCGCCCAAGGCGCGGATATAATCATCTTTGGCTTTTTCGGTGCGTTGCATTGTCGGTTCGTTTGCGTGCCTTGCCTCTTCGAGATGGATGCGCTCGCGGTCTTCTTGGGCTTCGGCGGCAGCCAGGTTCGAAGTCTCGTGGAGAATCTGCTCCTGCAACATCAGGACCTGCCGGACTTCAATCTGCGAAGTCGAACGCGCGAGGATGAGCTGATTACGCAGTGCGGCCAGGTTGGCCCGGATGCGCTCTGTCCGGCTGGTCGCACGCTGCAGCTGTTGCTCGGCTTTGTTGAGGGTGGCGTCCGCTTTGGCTTTTTCGCCCAAGGCCCGTTTATATTCGTCGTAAATCAATTTCGTCCGCGGGTAATTGGCCGAAGCCATGAGGCGGGCGACGGCTTCCTTGAGTTCGTTGGGCACTTGGTAACGACGGTTGTCGATGCGCAGGATGAAGTTCGGACCCGGTTGCTCATAGATTAACGGCAACGTCTGCGGCGGGTCCGGATCGGCCGCACGTGCAATCGGGAGGATTGCGAGCAATCCGAAGAGAAGGGAAGGGAGGGCCTTCACGGTGAGGAATCTTTGGCCGGTGGCCCCCGCCGGTCAACTTGCCTTGTCGCGGCGAGCGGTATCCGTCGTTGTTGGGCGATGTGGTGCGCGATGGCTTGCTGGGCATGTTGGCGAAGGATCGTGCCGCGCGTGTCGCCGAGCCATATTTTTAATATCCCGGCGTAAAAACAGAAGGTCGCCACGGCCGCGGTCTTCGGGTCTAGGTTAGCGGCGACGATGCCGGCGGCCCGGGCTTCGCGATAAAGCGTTTCCGCATCGTCGAGGAAGAGCCGGCCCGAGCCGATCAGATCGTCCCGCACTTGGGCGAACTCTCCGACATACTCGCATTTCCAGAGCATGACTTCATAGGTTTCCTGCGCCGCGGTTTCTTCGCTGAGGCGCTGGAGCGCTTGGAGGAGGCCGTTTTCCAGCCGTTGCAGGGGGTCGCCGACTTTGGCCTGGCCTAACTGGATGAGCAGGCCGGTCTGCGACCTTACGGCCATGAAGAGGTCGGCCTTGTTGCGAAAGTGCCAGTAGACCGCGCCGCGGGTCACGCCCGCCACGCGGGCGACCTCTTCGAGCGAGGTATTAGTGACGCCATCTCGGGCGAAGACTTGCCGGGCGCATGTGACAATTCTGTCTTTAGTGAGTGCAGCCTCCGCTTTCGTCTTGCGAGCCATTGAGGGATAAATACCTTTACATACATGTCTGTATGTAAAACCCGGGTGGTCGAGTCCCTTCTTTGTGTCCTGGCTTTGGCCTTGGCCCAGGG
>DKND01000079.1:0-1058 GCA_002470605.1 Opitutia bacterium UBA7397 | reverse complement strand
CCCGTGCCCCAGGTCGTCGAATTGACGGCTCAAGTGGAGGGCACCCGAGAAGTCGAGGTGCGAGCCCGCGTGACAGGCATTCTTTTGGCACAATCTTATCAAGAGGGTGCCTCGGTCAAGGCGGGTGACCTGCTTTTCCGGATCGATCCCGCCCCTTATGCGGTGGCTCTCTCGTTGGCGGCCGCCCAACTCTCGCAAGAGCAGGCGCGCTTTGAACAAGCCGAAGCGGAGTCGGTGCGGCAGGCGGCGTTGTTGAAGAAAAATGCGGCGAGCAAAAAAGAAGCGGCCGATGCGAAGGCCGCGGCGACTGCCGCCTGTGGCGCTCGTGATGTGGCGGACGCGAAATTACACGCCGCGCAGCTCGATCTCTCTTATTGTGAAGTGCGCGCACCCATCGCGGGCTTTACGGGTCGCCTGAATCGTTCGGAGGGCTCGCTGGTTTCTCCGGGAGCCGATGGTCTTCTTACGACGGTGGTACAGCGTGAGCAGGTCTGGGTTCGTTTCGGACTTTCCGAACAGCAATACGCGCGACTTTTTCTCTCTCAAGGATCTCAGGCGTCCGCGGCGGGTGTGGAAGTCATATTACCTGACGGTTCGGTCTACGCCCAGCCTGGCAAAGTCAATTTCGTCGCCGCCCAGGTCGAATCGCGGCTGGGTACGGTCCAGATGCGGGCTGAATTCCCCAATCCGCAGGCCGTATTGCTTCCGGGTCAGTATGTGCGTGTCCGTGTGCGCGGCCGCACAATCCCTGACGCCTTCGTCATTCCTGCCGCGGCATTGATGCAATCGACCCAGGGTCGTTTCGTCTGGCTCGCTGACGACAAAAACCTCGCCGTCATGGCACCGGTAGTCGTCGATGAGATTAACGGACCCACGGCGGTGATCATCAGTGGACTCAAGGCCGGCGATCGTCTCGTCACGGATAATCTCCAGAAGGTCCGACCCGGCGCCCCGGTCGTACCGCGTCCGGCCGTCGTCGTCGCCCCTTCCGCCAAGTAAAACACCCCGATGTCCTGGGAATTTTTCGTTCGTCGGCCCATCTTCGCGTCCGTCCTTTC
>DKND01000033.1 GCA_002470605.1 Opitutia bacterium UBA7397 | reverse complement strand
AGATCAACCCCAGCTGCATCTTGCCGTCTTCGGAGATCATGGTCTGCGTCCAAGGCGGATCCCAGACGATATCTACTCTGGCTTGATTAACCCCGGGTACGGTCAGGACGCGATTACGGGCGTCTTCAGCGATGACCGGTCCCATGCCGCAACCGGGAGCGGTCAAGGTCATGGCTACCGTGACGCTGTGTCGGTCTGTTGAGTTTTCAAGCGGTTCGACTTTAAGCGAATAAACCAAGCCGAGGTCGACGATGTTGACGGGTATTTCAGGGTCGAAAACTTTCTTCAACTGATCCCACACGGCTTCGTCGGCTGGTTTGCCAGTATGGCCAGGATGCTCGGCGGTACCGACCGAACCATAGGCATCTGTCTTGCCTTCGGATTCGCTGGCGTCGGTCGGGATATCTTCACCGAGGCAATCTGCATCGCTTCCTTTGATGCGGAACATGCCCGTGTCGCAGACAACGGTGAAATTACCTCCGAGCCGGTGGGTGATGGTGACTTTGGTGCCGGCAGGCAAGACGGCGGGATCGCCTGCGGGGATGACCGTCACGCTGACATCGCGCTTCAACGTACGATCATGCGGACTGGGGGTGTGGCGTTGGCCGGTAGTATCTTCGCTCATATTTTTAGATTTGGTGGAATTTCACGCGGAGCATTTCGCGCACGGTCGCGGCGGCTTCGTCGTTTTCAACCTTGGCCAAGATTTCTTCAAGGAAGCCTTGCGCCAGGAGCTCTTGGGCGACGGCAAGGGGAATGCCCCGGGCACGCAGGTAAAAAAGTTCGTCGGGATTCACCTGGCCGGTCGTCGCCCCGTGCGAGCATTTGACGTCATTGGCTTCGATCTCCAGTCCAGGCAAGGAGTCGGCTTCGGCTTCGGGCGAGAGTAGAAGATTACGATTGGTCTGGTAGGCGTCGGTCCGTTGGGCCTCAGGGGCGACTTTGATCAAGCCGGAGAAAATCGTGCGCGATTTATCGAGCAGCGCATTCTTGAACAAGAGGTCGGACTTGGCGTTGCCTGCCGAATGGATCTGTAAGGTACGTTGGTCGAATTCCTGTTCGCCCGACGCCACGCTGATGCCATAGAGGCGGATATCGGCGCCTGGGCCATCGATACGGACGATATTTTCAAGCCGTGCCCGGCGTGAGCCGACGGCGGCATGGACGGATGAGATGAGCGCATCGCGACCTCCGCAGGTGTTATCGATTTGAAAGGATTGCGTGGTTGAGCTCCAGCCTTGGACGGCAAGTCGATGTATTTTGGCTCCGTTGCCTGCATAGATATCGCAGGCTGAGATTGCCAAGGCGCGGGCCGCGGGTTGGGCGCTAAGGTGGAAATCATGGATGGTGGTCTGGGCGAGTTCATCCGCGATGATGAGCGCGTGCGGGAAGACGGCGGCACCTTCGGCCAAGGTCCAATGGATCGAAACGAAGGGTTGGGTGACGACAACTCCTTTGGGTATGTGCAAGAGGTATCCCGATCGTAACCAGGCTTGATGGAGTGCGAGGAACTTATCCCCGCCGAGGCCTGCCTTATGCTTGAGCAGGTATTCTTTCAGCAACGCCGGATGATGGCGGATGGCATCCGTCATCGACTCAAAGATCACGCCTTGAGCGGTCAGTTCCGGAGCGAGTGCTGGCTTGTGGATGCAATGCCCGTCGACGTGTACGATCAGTCCGGCCGGCCGGGAGATAAATTGGGAACGGACAAAGAGTTTCGCGACTTCGGCATCGGAAGGGGCCGGTGCCACGGCATAGCCCGCGAGCGAAAGCGTCCGCGTGTCGGAGAAACGCCATTTTTCGTCATCTCGCTTCGGCGTCGGGAGCGACTGGAAAGTGTGCCAGCCTTGTTGGCGCAGAATCGTAAACCAGTCCTGCGCGCGGAATTCCGCGCTGTCGGCCGACTGTAAGGCGCTGTCCAGGATGCCAGTCAAGGCGGGTGACGTCAGGGTACTCATTTAACCGACGGACCCTTCCATTTGCAGTTCGATCAGGCGTTTGAGCTCCACGGAATATTCCATGGGGAATTCCTTCACGAGGTCGTTGACGAAACCATTCACCGCGAGCGACATCGCTTCGCCTTCGGAAAGCCCGCGCTGCATCATGTAGAAGATTTGCTCGGCGGAAACCTTGGAGACGCTGGCTTCATGTTGAACGGAGTTCTTTTGGCCGCGCACGGAAATCGCGGGATAGGTGTCGGTCCGGCTATGCTCATTGATGAGCAAGGCGTCGCACTCGGTATTATTCCGGCAATTCTTAAGAGTCTTAGGAATATGCACGAGGCCCCGGTAGGTGGAGCGGCCGGTGCCGACCGAGATCGATTTGGCGATAATGTTCGACGTCGTATCATCGGCCGCATGGATCATCTTGGCGCCGGTATCTTGGTGTTGGCCGTCATTCGCCAAAGCGATAGAAAGGACTTCCCCGCGCGCGCCTTTGCCCCGTAGCACGACACCAGGGTATTTCATGGTCAGACGGGAGCCGATATTGCAATCGATCCAGCGGACTTCGGCGCCTTCTTCGGCGACGCCGCGTTTGGTGACCAGGTTGAAGACATTGGCCGACCAGTTCTGGACGGTGATATATTGGATCTTCGCGCCTTTGAGGGCGACGAGTTCGACGACGGCCGAGTGCAGGGTCGCGGTCTCGAATTTGGGCGCCGTGCAGCCTTCCATGTACGTGACCTCGGAGCCTTCGTCGGCGATGATGAGGGTGCGTTCGAATTGCCCAAAATTCTCCGCATTGATACGGAAATAGGCCTGAAGGGGCTGGGCTACTTTGACGCCCTTGGGGATGTAGATGAATGATCCTCCCGAAAAGACGGCGGAATTAAGCGCGGCGAACTTATTGTCGCCGGCGGGAATGACTTTGCCGAACCAGCGGCGGAAGATTTCCGGATGGTCGCGGAGTCCGTCGGTCGGGCCACAGAAGAGCACACCTTGTTTCTCTAGCTCTTCCTTCATGCGCGAGTAGACCGCCTCGGAATCGAATTGGGCTTCGACGCCGGCAAGGAACTTACGTTCGGACTCGGGGATGCCGAGGCGTTCGAAGGTCGCCTTGACGTCGTCCGGTACTTCTTCCCAGGTGCGGCTGGCTTTCTGGCCTTTCGAAAGGTAATACCGGATTTTGTCGAAGTGGATGTTGTCGAGGTCGGTCGTAGCCCAATGCGTGGGCATCGGCAGGGACTCGAAAATCTTCAAGGATTTTTGGCGGAACTCGCGAATCCATTCCTCCTCGCCCTTGACCTTGGCGATGTAGTCCACGGTCGCGGGAGTGAGGCCGACGCCAGCGTCAAAGGCGTAGTTCTCCTCGTATTTGAAGTCACCTTTGCTGCGATCGACTTCGATTGCTTCGCGTTGGGTCTGGGATTCGTCGATTTCAGCCATGGTCGTTTAGGCGCTGGCGAGTTCGGTCTTTACCCAATCATAACCTTTGGCTTCGAGTTCGAGGGCTAATTCTTTGCCACCGCTATGGACGATTCGTCCGTCCCACATGATGTGCACGCGGTCGGGTACGATATACTCCAGCAGGCGTTGATAGTGGGTGATGACGAGGAAGCCCGTGTCCGGGCCGCGCATGGCGTTGACGCCTTCGGAGACGATGCGGAGCGCGTCGATGTCTAAGCCGGAGTCGGTTTCGTCGAGCACGGCATACTTCGGCTTGAGCATCATCAGCTGCAGGATTTCACAGCGTTTCTTTTCACCGCCCGAGAAGCCTTCGTTCACGAAGCGAGCCGTGAATTTGCGGTCCATCTTGAGTGCATCCATCTTGGCGTAGAGCTCGGCGTAGTAGGCTTTGGCGTCGAAGGGAGCGCCCTTGGCTTGGCGGGCGACAATCGCGGCGCGGATGAAGTTGGCGATGGTGACGCCGGGGATCTCACTCGGGTATTGAAAAGCCAGAAAGAGGCCGGCGCGGGCGATGACATCGGGTTCGAGTCCGAGTAGCTGTTGGCCGTCGAGCAAGGCTTCGCCGGACTGCACCGCATAGTCGGGATGGCCAGCCAGGACTTTGGCCAAAGTGCTCTTGCCGGTGCCATTGGGTCCCATGATGGCATGGACTTCACCTTTGGGAATCGTGAGGGAAAAATCCTTCAAGATCTGCCGGTCGCCGATGGAGGCGTTGAGGTTTTTAATAACAAATGAATCAGACATTGAGAAATTAATTGGAGTTAAGAGAGTCGTTGGCCTTAGCGCGGCCGAGGAAGCTGATCTCGATGACTTCGGAGTCGAAGCCTGGCGGTAGGATCGAGCGGAGGCTCTTCATTACCTCGGGCGGGAGTTCGATGTCGTGGACCTGTCCGGTCTCCTTATCGCGGAAGTGCGCGTGCGGGGCCAGGTTGGGGCAATAGCGGGTGGACTCGCGCTCGTGGTTGACCTGGCGGACCAGGCCGCAACCGACGAACGTTTCGAGGCAGTTGTAGACGGTGGCCAGAGAGAGGCCGGGCATGACCTCGCGGGCGCGGTTAAAGACCTCGTCGACCGTGGGGTGGTCGCGTTGGGCGAGGAGGACCGCAAAGACGACTTCGCGTTGCGGAGTCAGCTTTTGGCCGCCTTTGCTCAGGGCCTCTTGGAGGTCCTCTCGATTATGTTCGTTGAGACTTTGAATCATTCTAATCGCTTAAAGAGTTAGAATGAGTCTAAACCGCAAGAGGAAAGGTGGATTATAAAGGAATAGGCATGGGGGTAGGCAAAAGCAGCGAGGTTAACTGCTCCTTCCCATCCCCCTATCCCTAAGGGGGTTAGTTCAGCCCCCGAGCTTCCTCGCCGCCGCCCTGTTCGTCCAGCTTCCGCTGGGCGTCGAGGCGGGCGAGTTCGTCGGCCACGGCCTTGATGCGCTGATCTTGAGAAAGGCATTCGAGCAGGGTCCGGCGCGTGTCGGCGTCGGCGACGAGGTGTCCGGCCGCGGCATCTGCCAAAGCACCGGGCTGATTGGCGAGTCCGCGAAGGCGCTGCATAAGCGGCGCGGCTTCTTCACCAAGTTCGCCGACGATGTTCTCGGCGAAGGCGAGGACGCGGGCGATGTCACGTGTGCTCCCGAGGAAGTCGCTTGAGGCTTCGTCGACGACCGGGGCAATCTCGATCTGCGGATACGGCGTCTTACGTTTCACCTTAATCACCTTGGCGCGGCGAAGTCCTTCAAGGATGATGTGCGAAGTGCCGTCTTCAAGTTCGACGTGGCCGACGATACGACCGACGCATGTGAAAGGGCAGGGTGGTTCGTCGTTGTCCGGTGAAAGGCTTTCCTGATCCAGCTGTGACACTGCGAACATGCGGCTGCCGGCTAACGTTTCTTTCAGCATCTTACGATAGCGAGGCTCGAAGATGCGCAACGGCAGTAGCTGCTGCGGCAACAAGACGCAGTTACCCAAGGTCATGACGGGAACTACGACGGTTGGAATCATAGCGTCTAGCTTAAGGTAGAATGTCCCCTCCGCAAGCGACGCTGTCAGTTAGGCTTACTTCGACTTCGGCTTCTGGGCGACGACCGGGAAGATCGGGCTGTCGTAGCTGGCCAGGTCCGAAGGTTTTGCATCTCCTGCGCGCTTGAACGTGCCGAGCCAGGTGGGATTGAAGGTGCCGACGAGGCTGATTTCGAGATCAGGCTTGATGGCGGCATCGAGACCCGTCGTCCAGAAGCACGCATTCACGAGCATGCGGCGGAAGCCGTCATTGGCGAGGTCACCCGAAGCCCCGTAGGTTGAAGCAAAGACCCGGCCTTCTTTGCCGGAGGTGGACTTATAACTTCTCACCCAAGCTCCCGGCATCGGCTTCTTGGTCGTGTCAGTGGGCGAGTCGGGAGTCATGCCGCTAAGTGGCTGAGCCATGGCGAGGATGGTGCTTCCTTCGATGGGGTCGGCATTATAGGCACCAATCTCGGCCCAGGCATTTTTCACGCCCCGAAGGATAGGATGGGTCAGTTGTTCGGCGACGAGATCGAGACGCGTGCTGGATTTATGATTGGGGCCGTAATGGCCGACCCAAGTTTCGCCGAGGATCTGGCGACCGAAGCCACCTTTATAATCTTCGCCTTTGTAATCGTAAGAATATTTGTAGAGGGGACTGTCCTTCGGGTAGCGGAAGCCGTGGGTCGATGTCCTTAGGCCGATGACCGCGCCGCCGCGATTGAGGTAATCCAGAATCGGTTGCATCTGCTCGACCGGAATGGCTTGGAAGCGTGTGAAGATTATCATCAAGTCAGCATCCTTCAACGCTTGGGTGCCTGGAATGTCGCTGGGGTTGCCTTGCGCGATATTACCAGTCTTCGGGTCGATCCCAAACAGCACCGTGCAAGTAAATCCGTGATGTTTGGCGAGAATGCGGGCGAGTTCCGGCAGGGCTTCCTCGGATTTATATTCATGGTCGTTGGCGATGAGCACGACCTTCTTCCCTTTGCCGGCTCCTTCGGTCCCGACGTAGGTGAGCGGGGCGTCCGCCGCGCGGGCGAAGAGGCTTAGGAAAGCGAGGCAAAGCAGGGCGATGGGGCGCATGACTTCTTTTATTATCTCAGGTCGACAGGGGTCAACCAGCCTCTGCGGGTTTTCCGCCTGACGTTGATGCCTTGACGCATTCGGCGCATCTTCCAGCCTTTCCGCATGCGTCTGCTCCTGGCCGTTCTTATGTGCACGGGTATGCTTGAGGCGCAGGTGCAGGAGTTAAACTCAGCGCAGCGTCAGGCCTTGCAAGATCTGAAGCCCAGGCTTGTCTCGGCGCAGCACGGGCCAGATCCTGCAGCGGTTCGGGCCGTCGTGTTGGAGTCCCTGCGAATCTTTGGCGACCAGGCCGGGTTACCAGAGCTGAAGGACGTTTATCGTTCGCCTATCGGAGGCAGCGAGTTGTTCGCGGCCGATCGCGTCGCAGAGGCTTTCGGTCCTTATGTGGATCACATCGAAAAAATTCGCTGGTGGAAGGTCGGCCTTGATCCCGCGAAACTCAACCACGCTCTCCGCGAGACCGCGACAATCACCCGAGCCTGCTTGGCCGTCGCTCGAGCTGAACCCAAGCTTGCCGTTCGGTTGTTACCGATTGCGCGCGAATGCGGAGACTTCATGCTCTGGGCGCAATCCGAGGCCGGTACGGGGGTTATTCCCTTTCCGGCATTACGCGATGGGTCCGGTCGTTCCTTCGAGGTGAGCGAACGATATCTGGCCGGCTTGGAAAAGTCCGGACAGCTGGCGTCTGTCGTGCGCAAGGGGTGGGTGAGCGCCGATCCAACGGAGGATGGTGGGCTGCAGTTCGATAACGGGCTGGGCGGCTGTGCCCTGCTGGAACTTTTCGCCGCGACCCGTGACCAGCGCTATCTCGAAGGCGCGCTGAAAGCCGCCGATTGGGCGGCCGCCGCACCGGTGGTGCCTAATTGGAATTATAACTCCTTCAGCTTGCAGTTGCTGGCCCAGGCTTATGAGGCCACGCATGAAGGGCGTTACCTCGTCGC
>DKND01000124.1 GCA_002470605.1 Opitutia bacterium UBA7397 | reverse complement strand
TATCAGGTCGACCTCTCACAACCGCCGTTCGCGAAAGGAAAATAAAGTCCGACCCGCTTGACCGCCCTCAAAGAGCGAAGAGGATGACGAGGTGAGCGACGCTACCGACCGACTGTTGTGCGCCCGCGTCCGCCCGACGCGCCGAGCTGTCATGCGCCAACGCTGGGACGACCTCTTCTTCCTCCACTGGGAATATGAGCCGGCGGCGATTCAGGCGCGCCTACCCGCCGGAGTCACGGTCGATACGTTCGAAGGCAAGGCCTACCTCGGCGTCGTGGGCTTCCGCATGAACGCGGTCCGACCCGTCGGCCTACCCGCCCTGCCGTGGCTTTCTTATTTCAACGAACTCAACGTCCGAACCTACGTGCGCGACGCCGCCGGCGAACCGGGCGTGTGGTTCTTCTCCCTCGATTGCGACCGCGCCCCGGCCGTCGCAATTGCCCGCCGATGTTTCGGCCTACCTTATGAACACGCGACGCTGTCCTTCGGCCCAGGGCTTGCATTATCCTGCCGCCGCCAAGGCCAGACGGAAACCGCCCGTTACGCTTGGTCGGCCACCGCCGCCCCACGGGCCGCGACCCCAGGCTCGCTCGAATTCCATCTGACCGAACGCTACAGTTTCTTCTCGAATAAGAAAGGTCGGCTCAGGCGCGGACAAGTCCACCACGCTCCCTACGAACTCAGCCCCGCCGCCACGACATCTTGGAGCAATCTTCCTCTCTCTTGGGACGGCTTCGACGTCGGCGCACGCGCCCCCGACTTCGCCCACTCTTGCCAGGGCGTAAACATCGAGGCTTTCTCCCTGACGCCCGCTCATGCGTAAGAAACTCAAAGACTACCGCCATGCGGTCTGGGATTGGAATGGTACGTTGCTCGACGACACCTGGCTCTGCTGCGAAGCGCTCAACCTTATGCTCGCGGAAGCCGGCTTGGCGCCCGTTGATCCGGTGCGCTACCGCCAGATTTTTGAATTTCCGGTCATCAACGTCTACCACAAGGTAGGCCTCTCACCGGATGAAAAAAACTTTCCGGCCATCTCCGTCCACTTCATGAACAGCTACGAGGCTCGCAAACATGAATGCCTCCTCCATCCACAAAGCGTAGCGTTACTCGAAGGCCTCACCGCCCAAGGGCTAACCCATTCGGTCCTCTCCGCCTATGAGAGCAAGCTGCTCACGGCGACGCTCTCGCAGTTCGGGCTGGACCATCATTTCATCAAGTCCTGCGGCGGCCACGATATCCATGCCGGCAGCAAAGCGGAACGCGCTCGCCATCACTTGTCCGACCTCGCGGTGGCGCCTGAAAAAGTCATATACGTCGGCGACACCGCCCACGACGCCGAAGCCGCCGCCGCCATGGGCGTCGACTGCGTCTTGGTCGCCCACGGCCACCAACATCGCGACCGGCTGAACGGTCTAGGCGTCCGGGTCGTAGATAGTTTTGCCGAATTAATCGCCGAACTTTAGGCCGGGCCGCACCAGCCGGCTAACCTACTCACATTAAAAGGGTTTTTGTTGCCCGCGGGTCGGTTGCTCGGTTCTTATTAATACCACCCCACCCCCCTCATGGCACTTTCCCTGGCAGCTGCTAAAGTTAATCCTGACATCAATTCCACCCCTTGGCTGGTGCTCGTCCTCGCACTGCTCGTTATTTTTTCCGTCTACCTGATCATCCGCGCCAAGCGTAAGGCGAATACCGAGGTCAATGAAGAGATGGCCGACGTCCTCCAAGCCAGCGCCGAAGGGTTCGGCTCCAATGAACAAATCTTCCCGCCATCCGCTGCTTTCGTCGCCCAAGCCCGCGTCAAAGGCATGGATGGCTACCAAGCCCTCTACGACCGCTCCCTCCAGGACCCAGATGGCTTCTGGGCCGACGAAGCGAAAGAGCTCTCTTGGTTCCAGCCTTGGACCAAGGTGCTCGACGAATCCAAGAAGCCTTTCTTCCGCTGGTTCGTCGACGGTAAGACCAACGTGGCTTATAACTGCCTCGACGCCCAGATCGCCAAAGGTCTCGGCGACAAGGTGGCGATCGTCTACGAAGGCGAACCGACCGCTAACGGCCATGCCGTCGAGGTCCGGAAAATAACCTACCGCGAATTGCATCGCGAGGTCTCCCGTATTTCGAACGTCCTCAAGGGGCTCGGCTTGAAAAAAGGCGATACCGTCGCGATCTACATGCCGATGGTACCCGAACTCGCGATGGCTGTCTTGGCCTGCGCCCGTCTCGGGATCGTCCACTCGGTGGTCTTCGGTGGCTTCTCCGCCGAATCCATCCGCGACCGCGTCAACGACGCCAAATCCAAATCCGTCATCACGATGGATGGCGGCTATCGTCGCGGTAAATTTCTTCCGCTGAAACAAACCGTCGATGAGGGCGTGAAGGATTGTCCTTCGATCACCAGCGTGCTGGTCTTCCAACGTCACCCCGGCAAACCCGACGCCGCCTGCGCCATGCAAGCCGGCCGCGATGTCTGGTATCACGAAGCTGCGACTTCGGTCTCCGATGAATGCGAAGCGGTCTGGCAAGATGCCAATGACATGCTCTTCCTGCTCTACACTTCGGGCTCCACCGGCAAGCCAAAGGGCATCATGCACAGCACCGGCGGCTACATGGTGCATGCCTACGCGACCAACAAATATGTCTTCGACCTCCGCGGCGACGATCTCTTCTGGTGCACGGCCGACGTCGGCTGGGTCACGGGTCACACTTACGTCGTCTACGGTCCGCTGTTAAACGGCACTTCGGTGCTGATGTATGAAGGCGCTCCCGACGCTCCAGACTTCGGTCGTTTTTGGAAAATCGTCGAAGACCATAAGGTGACGGTCTTCTACACCGCTCCGACCGCGATTCGCGCCTTCATGAAGTGGGGCGACGAGTGGGTGAAAAAATACGACCTCGCTTCACTCCGCCTCCTCGGCTCCGTCGGCGAACCAATCAACCCCGAAGCTTGGCTCTGGTATCACAAGAACATCGGCGCGGAAAAGTGCCCGATTGTAGACACCTGGTGGCAGACCGAAACCGGCGGCCACATGATCACGCCGATGCCCGGCTGCACGCCCACCAAACCCGGCTCGGCGACACTGCCCTTCTTCGGCGTCGATGCCGCCGTCCTCGACGAAAACGGCAATGAAACCGACCATGGCATCCTCGCGATTCGCAAACCTTGGCCCGGCATCACGCAAGGGATTTTCGGCGATGAACAACGCTACGTGGATACTTACTGGAATCGCTGGGGCGGAAAATATTACTTCCCCGGCGACGGTGCCATCCGCGATAAGGATGGTTACCTTTGGATCACGGGTCGCGTCGATGATGTGGTCAATGTCTCCGGCCACCGCATCGGTACCGCCGAACTGGAAGCGGTCTTCATCGAAGACGCCGCGGTCGCCGAATCCGCCGTGATCGGAGTCAAACATGAACTTAAAGGCCAAGGCCTGATGGCTTTCGTGATCCTAAAGACGGCCGCCGCCAAAAATGTCAACGAGGTCGAACTTGCCAAGAAACTCAACGGCATGGTCGACGCCAAGATCGGCAAGTTCGCCCGCCCGGAACGCATCGTATTCGTCCCCGACCTTCCCAAGACCCGCTCGGGTAAGATCATGCGCCGCCTCCTCCGCGACATCTCGGAAGGCCGCGAACTCGGCAACATCTCCACCCTGGCCGACCCGGCCGTGGTCGAAGCCATCCGTAATAAGTTTAATACTGCGAAGGGTTAAGCTACCACTACTTCGCCTCCAGACCCGACACCCATCGGGGTCTTTTTATTTGCAGACATCCACTCAAAGGAAGACCGGAAACCGGATGATTAGCGGGGGATATAATTCCGGGTGACAGGTGACGGGC
>DKND01000118.1:31170-45305 GCA_002470605.1 Opitutia bacterium UBA7397 | reverse complement strand
CCCCCGAGGACGGGGGCTTGATGTAGTCGCAAGAGGCGAACCTTACTTCGCGTGGGCTTTGACGAAATCGATATCGGCTTTGACCTGCGGAACGCTGTTATCCCAGTCGGCTTCGTGCTCGATGGAGATATGTCCATCAAACTTCTGGCGGATGAGTTCCTTGAGGCAGCCATCGACGTCGACCACGCCCTTGCCAGCGACGACGACGGTACCTTTATGACCAAATTCAGATTTATCTTTAAGGTGCACGCTGATGATCCGGCCATCGAGAATCTTGAGGCAATCGACGGACTTGAGGTCGGAGGTGGCCCAGTGTCCGATGTCGGCGCAAGCGCCCACGCGATGGTCGCGGCTTTCGACGACACCGAGGACGTAGAGGGGATCCCAAACCTTATACTTGGTGTCGACTTGTCCGTTCTTCATCACGCGTTTTCCGTGCTCGTGGAAGGCGACTTTGATGTCGAATTCGATGGCGGCGGCTTCCCAGGCGGCGATCTGTTCGGTGGATTCGGTGCAGACGGAGTAAAGGCCGAGCTTCTTGGCGAACTTCATGATGGCGTAGACTTCTTCCTTATCCTTGGCCGCGACGACGCCGTAGTTGACGGCGCGCACGCCCTGACGATCAAGTTCGGCCTTCATCTCCGCGAAGGTGGCATCAGACATCGAGTGATGGGTTTTTTCCGTTGAGCCAGACTTGACGGCCTGTCCCGGGAAGAGCTCGATGACATTGCCGCCGGCTTCCTTAGTCTTCGCGATTGCTTCAAAGAAAGAGAATTGCTTGAAGGTGTAAGCTTGGGAGCCGACGAACCAACCGTTCTGTCGGTAGGAATCTGGAATCGGGTCGGCGCTGACGCAGGCAGCGGCGGCGAGGGCGAGGAGGGTGAGGAGACGCATGGGTGTGGGGTGTTATGACACAGAAAGACCCGTAGTGTTCCTCAGGTCAAGAACCCCTCACCAATCCGCTGGCTTGGCCGCTGGGCCGACATTGTTTTAGGGCCATGGAATTCGCAGCGCTTTGGAGTCGGCTCCGCGGGTGGTGGCATCGGCCTGATTTGGGCGCCCGCGGGGAGCGCGTGGCCGAGCGATTTTACCAAAAGAAAGGCTGTTATAGCCTCGCGCGTAACTGGCGATACGGTCGCGACGAACTCGATCTTGTCGTCCTCGATGGCGATGTACTGGTTTTCGTGGAAGTGAAGACCCGGACGGCGGAAGTCGGAGGGGCCGGCTTTTGGGCGGTGGATAAGCAAAAAAAGACCGCTTTACGACGGGCGGCGAAGGGCTGGCTACACGAAATCGGCGGTGCGCCGCACACACGCTTTGATGTGGTCGAAGTTCTGGTTTGCAACAAGGGCACCGTCCGCATCCTTCAACACCGTGGCGAAGTCCTCTTTGGGCGTCGTCGCCCTTGAATCCGATGTCTGAAACAGAACGCCATCCTTTCCTTACCGGTCTCAGCAAGCACCGTGGTGCCCAGCCGACCTGTGTCATTATCTTCGGTGCCTCGGGCGACCTAGCCGCCCGCAAACTTCTTCCGGCACTTTATAACCTAGCCGTCGACAGTCTGCTGCCTGCCGACTTCCATCTGATCGGCTTCGGACGTAAGCCCATCGCCGATGCGGATTTCCGCACCCAAGCCGCTGCCGATCTCAAGAAGTTCTCCCGCCGCGAGTTCCGTCCCGACATCTGGAAACGCATCGAAGAGAATACCACCTATCAGGCCGGGGGATACGATGAGCCGGCCGCCTACGCCGCGCTGAAGGAACAGATAGCCGCCGCCGAGAAGCGTGCCGGGCGCCCGCTGCAGCTCGTCTTCTATGTCTCGACGCCTCCGACCGTCTTCGAGCCCATCCTTGAAAACCTCGGCCAATCCGGCCTTGCTGGTCGCGGCTTGGGTACGGACTTAGAAAGCAAGGTCATCATCGAGAAGCCATTTGGAAAGGATCTCGCCTCCGCGGTACACCTCAACGCTGTCGCTGCCCGCAATTTCCGCGAGTCGCAGATTTTCCGCATCGATCACTACCTCGGTAAGGAGACCGTGCAGGACTTGCTCGTACTGCGCTTCGCCAATCCGATTCTCGAACCGCTCTGGAATCGCCGCCACGTCGACCACGTCCAGATCACCGTTGCCGAGGAGCTCGGCGTCGGCACCCGCGGCGGTTATTACGATGGCAGCGGCGCCACGCGCGACATGCTCCAGAACCACACGATGCAGCTTCTGGCCCTTGTGGCGATGGATCAGCCCCGTTCGCTCTCGGCCGAACATATCCGAGACGAGAAGGTGAAACTCCTCGAATCGATTCAACCCCTGCGGGTCGGTCCCAACGGCGACGCCGTCCGCGCCCAATACGTCGAAGGTCTTTCCGGCGGCGAAAAGGTACCGGCTTATCTCACTGAGAAGGATATCCCTAAGGATTCCTCGACCGAGACTTTCTGCGCGCTGCGTCTTTCGATCGAGAACAGCCGCTGGTCCGGCGTGCCGTTCTACATGCGTTCCGGCAAGCGTCTTGCTCGTCGTGTCTCCGAAATTGCAATCCAGTTCAAGCAGCCCGAGTCAGGCCTGTTCGCGGGCGACGCCCGTTACGACCTCGCGCCGAATCGCCTCGTCATCCAGATTCAGCCCGACGAAGGCACGACGCTCGTCCTGAATTCCAAAGTGCCCGGTCTCGAGCCGCGTACGCAGCCCGTCCGCCTGAGTTTCCGCTACGCCACAACCTACGGCTCCAATACGCCCGAGGCCTACGAGCGTCTGATTCTCGACGCTGTGGTGGGCGACCGCACGCTTTTCATTCGCGGCGACGAAACCGAGGCCTCCTGGCGCCTCTTCACGCCGCTCTTGCAGAGCTGGCAGCAGCAGGGCCGTAACGGCGTTGAAACCTATTCTTCCGGTTCCTGGGGGCCTGCCGCCGCTGACGCGCTGCTGGCCGCCCATGGTCACGCCTGGCGCAACGCCGGCCGCTGAGCATGGCCCACCCGTTGATCGACGCTTTGCCGGGCTTCCCGGTCAAAATCTCCGCCGCCCTCGCTTCGCTGGATAAGGCTTGGTCCGAGGAAGGCGAAGAAGCCGCACGCGCTTCGCAGATGAACCTCGTGCTGATGTTCGGCGCAGGCGTTTCGTCGGCCGATGCGCAGGCCCGTTTCGATGAAGCGATTCTCTTCGCGCAACGTTATCCCTGCCGGCTGGTCGTCCTCGCCGCCCGCCCACTCGCCGAAGCCGGCGCCGCGCTTGAGGCGAAGGTGAACGTGCTGTGCTTCTTTGATCCTTCGCGTCGCGGTAAGCGTTGCTGTGAGGCCCTGATGCTTGCGCATGGTGAGCCAACGAATGAGCTCGAGTCGCTCGTCTCGACTTGGCTCGAAGGTGACCTCCCCACGAATGTCTGGGCGCACGGCGTGACCGTCGCCGAAATGACGCCGTGGCTCGCGTGGACCGCGCGCTGTCGCCGCGTCGTCGCCGACCGTTCGCTTGTGGGCGATGATTTTTTCAAGCTCGCTTTCCCGAATCCTAAATCCGTCCGCGACCTCGCCGTCGCCCGTTGCTTGCCCGTGCGTCAGGCGCTCGGACAGTATCTCGCCGCGCATGCTCCCGCCGAACTCGTTCGCGGGCTTCGTACCGTCACGGTCAATTATGGCGAGGGACTTCGCGGTGAAGGCGCCGGCCTGTTGGAATGGATGCGCGGCTGCCTGACGCATTGCGCCGGCCTTTCGCGTTCGCATCTCGACGTTCAGTTCGTGTCCACCCCGCAGCCGCCGCCCGGCGACAATCTCGACGCTGAATGGGTTTTCGCCGACGGCGCCCGTTTTTCCTGGGAGCATGCCGACAAAGGCACGCGTGCGATCATCACTTTCACGCGCAGCCGTCAACCTGCTCCCGTCACGCAGCGCGTCGCCTTCATGGCCCCCGCCGAAGCGTTGTCCGAAGCGGTGTTCTTCTGAGCGGTTTCATGAGGTAGGGACAGCACGTGGTGCTGTCCCTACCTCGATTCCGTTAGTTAAGCGAATTAGCTTCGGCCGAAGCCGTTTTCCTTGAACCAGGCGACCATCAAGGCGAAAGCCTTGGCCCGGTGGCTGATGATATCCTTTTGCTTCGGACTTAATTCGCCGAAAGTTTTTTCCTCATTGGCCGGGACAAAGAGCGAGTCGTAGCCGAAACCTTCCGTGCCGACTTCGGCTTCCAAGATTTTTCCCCAACACTGACCGACGAATTTTTCATCCTCATGGTTAGGCCCGAGGAGGATGAGGTGACATTCGAAGCGGGCACCGCGTTTATGCGCCGGAGCTTTTTTCATCGCTTCGAGCAGCTTAGCCCGATTCTGGGCGTCCGTCGCGCCGTTGCCCGCATAGACGGCGGAATCGACGCCCGGTCCGCCTTGCAGCGCATCGCAACATAGGCCGCTGTCATCCGCGAGTACCCAGGTTTTGGGCGGGACGATCCGACGCAGCGCTTCGACTTTCAGACGACAATTACCCGTGAACGTTCCGGTATTCTCGTCAACGTACGGCATGCCGCCGAGATCTTTCGCCGAACGTACTTTTACTTTTAAGCCCGCTTTCGCGAAGAGACGGTTAAACTCCTCCACTTTGTGGTTATTGCCGGTCGCCAGAAAGAGTTCCATGCGGGCAATGTGAGCACGAGTGGCAAATAAAGCAAGGGGTTGGGGTGGGGTAGCACCGCATGCGGCCCTGGGTGCAAAAGTGCAAATCGGCNNGAGTATGGAGTATCGAGTATAGAGTATGGGATGCGATAGGTGGTGGCGGTTGGCGGTTAGCGCAAGGGCACTCAAAGGGAAACCGGAGACCGGATGATTAGCTGGGGTGGATTCATTTCAGGTGACGGGTGATGGCCGTCTGGGCATCGGCGGTTCGGGAGTCAGCGCTTCGGCCATCAGCCATCGGCTTCGGGTTCCTGCGGCCGTTCCCCCTGAGGGCCGATGCCTGAACTCCCGGTTCCCGCGCCCGTCCCCAGTCACCCTTCAGCAATTTGTACCGCAGCATCCTTCCTGGTTTCCGGTCTCCCTTTGTGACGGTGCCTTTCCTACCCCTATCCCTACCCCGACCCCTACCCCTAAATGGATTGTTTCCGCCTCCATCCTCAGCCAAGGTCTCTCAAGTGTTCAGCCTAACCGCCAACCGCTAACCGCCGTCTCCCAACCGCTTCTTTCCCATGTCCCTCCGTTGCCTCATCACCGCCGGACCCACGCGCGAGTTTTTCGATCCGGTGCGCTTTGTGAGCAATCCTTCGACAGGCAAGATGGGTTTTGCTTTGGCGACAGCGGCCCGGCAAGCCGGGTGGACGGTAGATCTCGTGGCGGGCCCCGTGGCACTGCCCGAGCCGGCGGGCGTCGTGCTTTACCCGGTCGTCACCGCGGACGAAATGTTGCGCCAGGCGGACGCGCTCTTCGGCGCCTGTGATATTTTAATTATGACCGCGGCCGTCAGCGATTGGCGACCCAAGGTCCGCCACCCCGAGAAGCTGAAGAAGCAAGGGCAGGCGCTGACGGTGGAGTTCGAGCCGGTCCCGGATATCTTGGCCACTCTGGCAGGGCGTCGTCGCCCGGGGCAGTTGCTGATCGGTTTCGCCGCCGAGACTGAAGACGTCGAAGCGAATGCGCGCGCCAAGCTCGTCCAGAAGAAAATCGATTTCATCGCGGCGAATTCGGTCGCTGGACCGGACGGGGCTTTTGGCGCCGAAACCAATCGCTTGATTATCTTGGGTGCCGACGGGTTCCGTCAGGTCTTGGGGCCGGCGACCAAGACGGTCCTCGCCCAGCAATTGATTGCTCTCCTGCTTCAGCACCTCACCGTGCGCGCCCGCTGATATGTCGCACCGCCCCTTCAGTTCCTTGGCTCGCGTCTTAGGTCGGATCGACGATCTGGATGCCCAGAACCTCGCGATCTTGGCCCGCCGCCTCGAGCGCGAGCGCGCTTTGATGGAGACAGTCTTGGATACTTTGCGCGAAGGGGTACTTGTCATCGCCCATGACGGTTCAATCGAATATGCCAATACGGCCGCGGTCCAATTGTTGGGAGTGAGCGGTGAGCTGATCAACGGCGCCGAGCTTCGCCGGATTTCTCCCGATATCGCCCTCTCTCTGGAATTGCCGGAATCCGTGGGCGCCTTGACGCGTGAACTCGAGGTACGTTATCCCGAGCCACGTCTGCTTCGCTTGCATCTGACGCGGGTAGGGGATGCCCAAGGGGCCGAGCGCGCCCGCCGCGTCGCCGTGCTGAGTGATGTCACTAAGGAGCGAGTGCAAACCGAAGACCGTATCGAAAGTGAGCGCATCGATTCCATCGTCACGTTGGCGGCCGGCGTCGCCCATGAGGTCGGCAACCCGCTCAACGCCATCGGGATTCATCTCCAACTTCTACAACGCGAAGCTGCGAAGCTGGGCGATTCTCCGGCCGCAATTAAAGTCCGCAAGGCGGCAGAGGTCTGTCAGGGTGAGATCGCCCGGCTTGACGGCATCGTACGCGACTTCCTGGGCGCCGTCCGGCAAACCCCTCCCAATCTGGCCGACACTGACCTTGTAGCGTTGGTAGCCGAAGCGATGAATCTCTTGCGCGACCAGATGGAACAACTCGGCGTCCGGGTTTCGGTCGATGTGCCCGAAGAAATCCCGCTGATCTTGGGTGACCGCAATCAAATCAAACAGGCCTTGTTCAACGTGATGAAGAACGCCCTTGAGGCCATGGATCGCGGGGGCGATATCCATGTCCGCCTGACGTCAGACGACGAATGGGTCGTCCTGGCGATCGCCGATACCGGCGTCGGTATCCCCGCCGACAAACTTACCCGCGTCTTCGACGCCTACTATACCACTAAGGCCTCGGGCGGCGGTATCGGCATGCTGGTCTTATTAAGAATATTACGCGCCCATGGCGGGACGGTCGACATCCAGAGCACGCCGGACGTGGGAACCACCGTGACCTTGCGTTTCCCCCTGAAGAACCGGCGGGTGCGCACCTTGGACGCACCGCGGGCTTGAAACCTTCGCCTCGTTAGGTTGTCTACTTTTTATCCCCTTATGCTCCGCCTCAGCCTTCTGCTTCTTCTTAGCCCTGCCTTGCTCTTGGCCCAAGACAAGGAACTGCCGCTGGTCCTGCCTAAATCCGTGGCCATGGGCACGCCTCGCCCTTTTAAGATTTCCAACCTCGAGCCGGCCAGCAAGGGGCCACGGGTCTTGCCCAAAGTTCCCGCCGCCGCGCAAAACCTGGCGAAGGGTTGCGTCGTGACGTCGAGCGCCAAGGAAGCGAATGCCGGTGACTTCTCCTACCTGACCGACGGCGATAAGGGCGGCGAAGAAGGCTTTGAAGTCGAACTTCCCCGCGGAGCGCAATGGATGCAGATCGATCTGGCTAAGCAAGGCGAGATCCACGCCATCGCCTTGTGGCACTTTCACCGCGAACGTCGGGTCTACCTCGACGTCGTCGTCCAGCTTTCGAACGATTCGCAGTTCAAGAAGGACGTTGTGACGGTCTATAACAACGATGCCGAGAATGAGCTCGGGCTCGGGAAGGGCTCCGATTATTCTTATTATGAATCGAACGAAGGCCGGGTCATACCGGTGTCCGCCGTGAAGGCACGTTACGTCCGTTTCTACTCCAAGGGTAATTCGGCGGCGCCTTCAAACGATTATGTCGAAGCGGAAGTCTGGGGCGTGCCGGTCAAGTAGGTCTTCGGCTGACTTTGCTTGAATCGCCCCGGGTTATCTTTACCTTATAGGGCGTGAAGGTCATCCGAGCCAAGTCCGCGGGGTTTTGTTGGGGTGTCGAACGTGCCATCGATATCGCCCGCGAGTATGCCCAGAAGGGCCGTCATCCCGTGTACACGGATGGCCCGTTGATCCATAACCGTCAGATGATGGAAGTGCTCACCGGCGAAGGCATTCGTGAAGTGGGCGATTACAGCAGCCAAGCCCAGCTCGAAGTCGCCAAAGCGACGGATGACCATGCGGTCATGGTGGTCCGTGCGCACGGCATCTCGCCTGAGCGTCGCGCTTATCTCAAATCCCTCGGCATGGAATTCCGCGACGCGACCTGTCCGGATGTCGGTATCATCGCCGGTAAGGTGCGGATGCACGCCAAGAAGGGATTTAAGACGGTGATTTTTGGCGACCCGAAGCATCCCGAGGTCATTGGTCTGCTTGGCTATGCCGAAGGGCAGGGACATGTCATCACATCCGTGGCTGAAATCGATGCCCTTCCAGAATTAGGTGCGCAGGTCTGCATGGTCTCGCAATCGACGATGTTCACCGACGAGTTTGAGAAACTTGCCGCCCATCTGAAAAAGCACGTTCCAAGCGCTTTGATTTTTGATACTATCTGCGGGGCGACCAAGGATCGGCAGGCTGACGTGGTCGAACTTCGCCGTCAGGGTTGCGAGGCGATTGTCGTCATCGGTGGACGTCATTCGGCCAATACCGTGAAGTTGGCCAAGTTGGTGGAGCTCCAAGGGTTGCCTTGCTTCCATGTGGAAACCGCCTCGGAACTCGATTTTAAGGCCATCGCACGGTATCAGGTGGTCGGCGTGACGGCCGGCGCCTCCACCCCCGCTTTCCTGATCGATGAGGTCTGCCAGCGCTTAGAAGCCTTGGTTTAAGTCCGATTTAGAGGGTGGAATCAGGCGGTCGTTCCAATTCTTACACCTAATTATTACAGAGATGATTCGCGCCGACTTGCGTCTGGGGCTTCTTCGGTTAAAGTGATTTCAATCATGATCCTTCCTCTGCTCTTCGGTTTAGTCGTGGTAGTTTTGCTCGCTGGTTTTATCGCCGTCGGCATGTACAACGGGCTCGTTGAGCTCCGTAATTTATTCCGCAACGCCTTCGCCCAGGTCGACGTGCAGCTTAAGCGTCGTCACGACCTGATCCCCAATCTCGTTGCCTCGGCCAAGGGTTACATGGCACACGAAAGCGGCACCCTTACGGCCGTAATCGAGGCCCGGGCCAAGGCCACGCAGGCTAATGTGCGTTTTGCCGGCAACCCTGGCGACCCGGCGGCGATGAACGACGTCATCAGGGCAGAATCCGGTCTGAGCGGCGCCTTAGGTCGTCTGATGGTGGTTTCGGAAAAATATCCCGATCTGAAGGCCGACGCCACCATGCGCAGCCTGATGGAGGAATTGGCCTCGACCGAAAATCGAATCGCCTTCGCGCGTCAGGCTTACAACGACGCCGTCCTTTTCTATAACACCGGCCGCGAGACTTTCCCCCGCGTATTCATCGCCAATGCTTTTGGTTTTGCCGCCGCCGAGTTCTTTAAGGTCGAAAGCGAAGCCGAGCGCGAAGCTCCGAAGGTTTCTTTCTAAACTGAAGTCGGCCCATGGCGGCGACGATGAATTTCTTCCGGGCACAGGATGAGGCCCGCGGACGCACGACCAAGCTGGTCGTGCTCCTTGTTTTGGCGATACTCGTGCTGACGGGGTCGCTGTATGTGATGGCGGTGTTGGTCACGCATGGCAGCATGAGTGGGGCACGTGGCCATCAGGCACTGCAACAACTGAGGGGCTCATACGACTGGTTCCAGCCTAAGCTCTTCGGATTGACGACGGGTCTCGCCCTGACGGTGATTATCGGCGGAAGCCTGCTCCGGATTGCAGAATTAGCCAAAGGTGGCGGCGCTACGGCGGAACGTCTCGGTGGCCGTCTGGTCGCAGCCAACACCATCGACCTAGCGGAACGGAAGTATCTCAATGTGGTGCAGGAGATGGCCCTCGCGGCCGGTTTGCCCGTGCCGCTTTGTTACGTCATCGACGGAGACACGACCATCAACGCCTTCGCCGCCGGCAATACGCCGCAGGATGCAGCGATTGGCGTGACGCGTGGCGCTCTTGCGAACCTCAGCCGTGATGAATTACAGGGCGTCATCGCCCATGAATTCAGCCACATCGGTAACGGCGATATCAAGCTGAGTTTGCGCATCATCGGTGCGGTCGCCGGGCTGACCGCGCTGGCGCAGTTGGGTTATATTTTTATAAGATTAGGACTCTCTTCGAGTTCCGATCGGAAAAATAGCGCTTGGCCGCTCGCGGTGGCGGGCTTGGTCGTCGTTCTCATCGGCCTAGGTGGGGTGTTTTTCGCCCGTCTTATTCAGGCCTCCGTCTCGCGTCAGCGCGAATACCTCGCCGACGCTTCGGCGGTGCAGTTTACGCGTAATCCGCTCGGACTGTCTTCGGCCCTGAAAAAAGTAGCCGGTCTTTCGGGGGCCAGCCGTGAGACTACGACCGCGGATCTGGAGTCGCAGCATCTCTTTTTCGCTTCCTCGGGTGGATTCCTAAACTTCCTTTTCTCCACGCACCCGCCCATCGGTGATCGTATCAAGCGCATCGACCCCGCCTTCGATGGTGTCATTCCAGACGTTGTTCCGGTCCAGATCGCCCCGTCTGAGCCGTCGGCGGGTTTCGCATCTGCATCGAGCGCTGTTCCGCCGCCGTTACCGACGTTTTCACGCGCCTTGCCCACCGACCTGCAGATTCAGGATGCCGTCGGATTTCGCGGGACGATTCCGGCCGAGCTGCGTGATGCTTCACAGGATCCTGTCAGCGCGATGGGTTTGGTGCTCGGGCTGATTTTGCGCCGCGATGTTGGGTTGCGCACGGCCCAGCTTGAGAAGGCCAGCAGTCTTGCCAGTGGCGAAGTCGCCCGTGAAGCCAAAAGATTCGACCCCCTTCTTCGTGACTTACCAGCAGGTTCGCGCCTTCCGCTCTTAGATCTCTCGATGCCGGCGTTACGCCTGCTTTCGTCGGAGCAGCAAGGCTTGTTCCGCCTCGCCATCGAAAAAGTCGGCTACGATGCGGATGACGGCCTCATCGTCTTGCTCATCCAGGCGTCCATGCGCCGTTATCTTTCCACGACGAAGGATCCCCAGAGCCGTGCAGGCGATCTCGCGGCTGCTTATGCCCTCGTGCTTACGGCGGTCGTTCAGACGTCGAGTGAGGTTCCTGCGGCGCAGGCTGAGGCTTATCAGTTGGGTGCTGGCGTGCTTGGATTGCCTGGCCTGAGTTCGACCACGATTGTCGCCGAGCAGGTGGATCTGCAAAAGGTCGATGACGCTTTAGGCGTGATTGCCGGGCAAGCAGTCTATGACCGCCGCAAATTCGTACGTGCGTGCGGCGCAGCCATGCTCAACGACGGGAAGGCCGAGCCGGAGGAGATTGAGATCGTCCGCGCTGTCGCCGATTCGCTTGGGATCAGTTTTTCGACGGGTGTCAGCAGGTAGGGACAGCACCACGTGCTGTCCTGATATTGAACTTCAGGTGGCGGGTGGCAGGTTGCGGGTAGGTGTAAAAAGAAAACCCCCCGAACCTGAGTCCGGAGGTTTTCGCCTGCCACCCGCCACCTGAGGCTGCCACCAGCAACCCGAAGTGCGCTTGCCGTTACCCCGCAATCAACGACTCGCCGGTCATCTCCGCTGGCTTTGGCAGGCCCATGAGGGCGAGTAAAGTCGGAGCGATATCGGCCAGACGGCCCGTGGGGCGAGTCTTAAGATTCTTACAACCCGCGCCGTAGAGGACAACCTCGACGGGGCTAAGCGTGTGGCGCGTATGCGGGGAGTTTTCTTCGGGCTCCCACATCTGATCGGCGTTCCCGTGGTCGGCGGTGACGAGGGCCTTACCGCCGACTTGATCGATGGCGGCGAGAAGGATACCGAGCCCGCTGTCGACGGCCTCGCAGGCCTTGCAGACCGCGGCGAGATCGCCGGTATGGCCGACCATGTCTGGGTTGGCGTAGTTCACGACGATGAGGCCGAATTTACCGGAGAGAATCGCTGCCTTGGCCATCTCGGTGACGTGCGAAGCCGACATCTCGGGCTTCTGGTTATAGGTAGAGACTTCCTTCGGGCTCTGGGCCATGCCGCGCTCTTCGCCGGTGAAGGGTTCCTCGCGGTAGTCGTTGAAGAAGAAGGTCACGTGCGGGAACTTCTCGGTCTCGGCCGTGCGGAACTGCGCGATGCCTTGCTTGGCGACCCATTCGCCAAGGATGTTCACCATCTTGGCGGGCTTATCGAAGACGACGTTGGGGCAGAGACCCTTTTCGTAGTTCGTGAGCGTGGCGTAGAAGATCTTGAGCAGCTTCGCGCGGGGGAAGCCCTTGAACTCTGGATCGATGAAGGCGCGCGTGATTTCGCGGGGGCGGTCGCCGCGGAAGTTGAAGAATAGAACAGAGTCGCCGTCCTGGATGAAGGCCGTGCCCTTGATGCGCGTGGCCGGGACGAACTCGTCGCCGGTCGTATTGGAGTCGGTCGGCTTATCGTAATAGGCCTGCACGGCTTCGGCACCCGAAGCGGCTTCCGGGGCCGGAGCGCCGGTGAGGGCGTCGTAAGCGGTCTTCACGCGCTCCCAGCGGTTGTCGCGGTCCATCGCCCAGAAGCGGCCGGCGACGCTGGCGACCTTACCGATACCGATTTTCACCAGTTCGGCTTCGAGCTGCTTGAGGTAGCCGAGGCCGGAAGTGGGCGGGCTGTCGCGTCCGTCCATGAAGGCGTGGATGTAGACGTTAGAGAGGCCTTCTTCCTTCAGGAGGCGGAGGAGGGCGTAGAGGTGGGGTAGGGTGGAGTGGACACCCGCTTCGGAGCACAGGCCCATCAGGTGGACTGCGCCGCCGGTGGCCTTGACGTTCTCGACGAGGCCGCGGAAGGCCTTGATCTGGCGCATGGCGGCCGGATCGGTGAGGCCCTTGTCGATGCGGACGATCTCCTGGTCGACGATACGACCCGCGCCGATGTTCTGGTGGCCGACTTCGGAATTACCCATGATGCCGACCGGCAGGCCGACATCCAGGCCGTGGGCCATGATCTCGGTGCGGGGCCAATCCTTGGTCAGGCCGCGCGAGATCGGTATGTTCGCCAGCTTCACGGCGTTGAACTTGTCATGCTTGGGGTTGTGGTTTTCGCCCCAACCGTCGCGGATCACCAGAAGTACGGGTTTCATAAGTGGATAGAGGTAGAGATAGGGTGAGTTAGGGCAGGGAGGCAAGAAGCACTGAATTCAAGGGACAGGGGCAGGGACTGGGACAGGTTTAAATGCTTAGGGATAGTTGCTGGGACAGGAATCTGACGAATGTAGCCCAGGCTTCAGGTTCTTTCCTGCGCCTGCCACTGCGTCTAGGTATCGAAGCCTGTCCCGGCCCCTGTCCCTGTCTCTTGTGATTTGCTCCAACCTTGCCCGCCCTGCTGTAGCGGCTAGGTTGTGGCAATGCCCCGCATCCTCTTCGCTCTGCTCGGAATGGCGTTTTGCGCCGTCGCTTCGGCCGCCACGGTCGAGAAACTCACGATCGACGGCAAGGCCGTGACCGTGAAAGTCCCGGATCAGGCCGCCCCGGGTAAGCCCTGGCTTTGGGTCGGCGAATTCGGCGGCCACCTGAAGTCGCTTGAAGACGGCCTGGTCGAAAAGGGTTGGCACGTCGTCTACGTCGGCGTGAGCAACCAATTCGGCTCCGCCCGCGCGATGGCGACCTGGGAAAAAGCCTACGAAGAATTCCACGGTAAGCGTGGCCTCTCGGCCAAGCCGGCGCTCCTCGGCATCTCTCGCGGCGGACTATACGTCAACGCTTGGACGCGTCTGCACTCGGATCGTGTCAGCGTGCTCTACCTCGACAACGGAGTGTGCGACATCCGTTCCTGGCCGGGCGGCTTCGCTCTGACGCATCAGAGCAAGGGCAGTCCTAAGGATTGGGCGATGTACAAGACCGAGTTCGGTTATGCGAACGACGACGAAGCCAAGGCCAAGTCGCTGCAGCCCGCCGAAGGCCTCCTCCCCGCCATCAAGGCCGGCGTCTTTCTGATCTCGTGTCACGGCACCGCCGATAAGACCGTACCCTTCGAGGATAACGCCGCCCACGTCATCAAGCTCTGGCAGGACAACGGCGGCCGCGTGAAGCTCTTCCCTAAGGACGGCGGCGACCACCATCCCCACGGCCTGCCCGATCCAAAGCCGTTAATTGAGGTCCTGACGGCGGAGGTGAAGTGACCGCAGGCGAGACCTGCGGAGGGGGCACGTGGGCAAGGTGNNTGGGCAAGGTGACACGTGGGCAAGAGGATTTTTGTCATAACCCCTTGTCCCCTTAACTCGTGCCCACATTACCCTCGCAGCCTTAGGGCTGCGCCCAGCGGCCCTTTTCCTTGATGAGGTCGACGAGGCG
>DKND01000118.1:17789-31132 GCA_002470605.1 Opitutia bacterium UBA7397 | reverse complement strand
CCGAAGTCGGCGTCGGCCATCTCGCCGGGGCCGTTCACGATGCAGCCCATGACGGCGATGGTGACGGACTTGAGGTGGCCGGTGCGCTCCTTGATTTTCAGGGTCGTCGACTGAATGTCGAAGAGGGTGCGGCCGCAGCTCGGGCAGGCGACATACTCGGTCTTGGTCTGGCGCATGCGCGCGCCTTGCAGGATGTCGTAAGCGAGCGTGAGCGACTTCGCTGAAGAAGTCGGCGTCTCGCACGAAAGGAAGTCGCCGTAACCATCGACAAGTAGTCCGCCCGCGAGAATAGAGGCCTCAATCAGGCGCGATTGGAAGCCAGGGTCGAGACGCACGGCATTGGCGACGGTCGCACGAATCCAAAGCGGCGCCTTGATTTTGGCGGTGGTCGCGCAGCGGACGATTTCGCGATAGGTGCCTGTCGCATGCAGGCCTTCTTGGGGCTGAGAAGACGTAAGGATAAGTCGGCCGGAGGGAATGGCGGCGAGATCCTTGGCGAGCGCAGCGAGCGTCGGGCCATCAAGGTCGGCGGCGAGGATCGCGTCGTGCTTGGCCACGGCTTCGCCCCAGGCTTTGACGGCGGCGGCATCGCCGGCGGCGAAGGCCTTCACGACCACGAGGCGGCTTCCGGAGCCGTCAAATGGGAATTCAGCCGGGGAAAGACTCGTCTCAATCCAGAGTGTCGGCACGGATTGTCCGAGAGCTTTGCGCAAGGAACGCAGGCTGGCGGCATGGGCGGTATCATCCAGGCGTAGGAGCAGGCCTTCCGCGCGGACTTCGCGCTGAGCGGCATGGACATCAAGGATCTCCTTCGCCGCGGCCTGCCAGTCAGCGAGGCCGGCGATGCTCCGGACGATCACGCGTGGAACTTCGCCAGAACCGGCAAGACACTTCGACGAAAGTTCGATGAGCTCGGTCTCGCGACGGACGAAGGAGAACGGGTCGGCCGGATCAGCGGGAAGTTTGACTGACGAAGCGGCGCCGAGCGCGGCGAAGCCTTCGGCTCGGCTGACGATTTCTTTGCAGACCGGGATTTCGTGCCAAGGGTCTTCCGTGAGCGAGACGCGGACCGTGTCGCCCAAGCCGTCGGCAAGGAGTGAGCCGATGCCGATGGCGGACTTGATGCGCGCGTCTTCGCCTTCGCCGGCCTCGGTCACGCCGAGGTGCAGGGGGTAATCCATGCCCAACTCGTCCATGCGGGCGGCCGCGAGGCGGTAGGCCTCGACCATCACCTTCGGGTTCGAAGACTTCATCGACAGGACCATGTCCTTGAAACCGTGGGACTCCGCGATGCGGATGAATTCGAGGGCGGACTCCACCATTCCGTTTGGCGAATCGCCGAAGCGGTTCATGATACGATCGGAAAGTGAGCCGTGGTTGGTGCCGATGCGCAGTGAGCGGCCGAGGTTCTTGGCGCGGAGCACCAATGGTGTGAAGGCTTCGTGCAGGCGCTCCAGCTCTTCGGCGTAGGCTGCGTCGGTGTATTCCAGCACCGCGAACTTCTTCTTGTCGGCGTAATTACCGGGGTTCACGCGGACCTTCTCCACGTGTTCGACCGCTTCCATCGCCGCGACGGGCAGGAAGTGGATGTCAGCGACCAGTGGTTGATTGAAACCAGCGGCGCGGAATTGTTTATGGATATCCTTCAGCGCGATCGCCGCGGCCTTATTGGGGGCTGTAATGCGGATAATCTCGCAACCTGCCTCAGCGAGGCGGATGGCCTGGGCCAGCGTCGCCGCGACATCCTCCGTATCGGAGGTCGTCATCGACTGTAGTCGGATCGGATTCAATCCCCCCACACCTACGCTGCCCACGTTCACGACGCGGGTGAGGCGACGAATCGTGCGATGGCGGGAGGGGCAGTAGTCCGAGGACATGGGGATATCTCAACCCCTTTGACCTCAGCCGTCAACGTGCGTCAGATATCCCAGCGATGGGCCGCCGGAACCCACTGGTAGGCCTTGCGGCCGTTGGGAATCACCACACCCAGGCCAGGCCAAGGGAGGTGGAAGCCGTAGGCGCGTTCCTTTGTGACCGCGATTTCAGCGAAGACCTTCTTGCGGGTCGCGATGGCCACGTCCGGATTGTGGTCAAAGTCGATGAACCAGTTCGGGTTTTCGAGCATCAGCACATGGTTGTGGGCGAGGTCCGAAACGTGAAGCAGGGATTCGTTCTCCGACTTGATGCGGAAGATCGCATGGCCGTCGGTATGGCCCGGGGCGGCGATGATCGTGATCGCGCCGTCGAGGATCTGATCGCCGTCTTTATGGATGACTAGGTTCGGCTGGAGTGTGTCGAACGAGCCGCGGACATTCTTAATCATCTGCTTAATATCGTCGGTGCGGTGCGACTTCGAGAAGTCGGGCTCCTTGCCGCGCCAGAAATCGACTTCCTCCTTGAGGACGTGGACGGCCGCGTTGGGGAAGAGGATCTTACCGCCACTGGCGAGGCCGCCGATGTGGTCGATGTGCGAGTGGCTGAGCAAGGCGTGGGTCACGTCTTTGAACTCGATGCCGATGGTGTCCATCGCATCGGCGAGCCAGCCCCAGTTTTGATTCTTGTGGGGGCCGAAACCGGCGTCGACGAGGATCACTTCCTTATCCTTACGCAGGAGCAGGATGTTGACGTAGAGCGTCATGTCGTCCGGGCGTTCGCCGACGGCCACGAGGGCCTTAGTCATCTCGGCTTGTTCGGTCTGGGGCCACATCTTCTTCGTTACACCTTTGGTGAAAGTGCCGTAGCCGTCGCTGATGGACCATGCCTCGAACTTGCCGATCGCGAATTTATAGACGTACGGATTTGTAATCGTCTTTTTCGAGATAGGATTACCTGCGGCGTCGGCCGCGGCTTGGGCGGCGCCGAGGGAGGCCGGAATCGCCAGGGCGGCGAAGGCGGCGCCAAGGCTTCCGAGGAACTGACGGCGGGAGTTTTCGGGGAGGGGCTTTTCCATGGGGGTATGACCTTGATTTTAGCCGATTAGTTCCTTGGGACGAGCCGAAAGGGCGTGCTTAGGAGCACCCCAAGGCAAAGCCCTGTATTCGAGGGTCAACAGGCTAGCCGATGCCCACGGATGGGCTTACTTTTTCGAAAACTCGGCCGGCTTATACACGTGCCGATCAAGAAGTTGTTGGCGCAATTGCAGTTCGCTATCACCGGAACAACGGCGCACGTCATGCAGGATGATGTAAGCCATCAGGCTGAGCAGAAGGGCCATGAACGTATACTGCAGAATGACCACGGCCTTGTTGTTGAGTACGCCCTTCGTGAAGCGCTGAATCGTCGCGATGAGCATGTGGCCGCCATCGAGGACCGGGATCGGCAACAGATTCAAGACGGCAAGGTTTAGGTTGATGAGGACCGTAAACCAGAGCACGCGACGGATATCTTCGGAAAGGTTATAATAAGTCTTCGTGATCGAGATCACGGAGGCGAGCTGCTTGACTTGGATATCCGAACCGCGGTCGAAGAGTCGGCCTAAGGTGGTAAAGGTCGATTTCACGATACCGGCGCAGGTCTCCCAAGGATTGCGGTAAGCCAGTTCGGGTACGCTGAGGAAATAGGCCCCGATCTGGGCGTGCTCGACGGGCTTGCCGCGATGGATCTCTGCGTTCTTCAAGGGTATGTTACCCGCGTCGCCGTTGGCATGCTTCCAGTAGAGCGTTAGGTCGCGGGCCAGGCCGGCTCCGGCCTTGTCGAGATCTTCCAAGGACCGCACTACCGCCAATTCTTTACCATCGATTTTATCAATGATGGTGCCGATGCGGAGTGCGTCGGATAAAGCGCTGTCTTCCGGCGAGATGCCGAGGACCATCAGCTGATCGCGCTTGGCGGTGGCATCCTTGGTGAGTAGGTCGTGGGTGACAGGTAAGACGATTAAGGAATGACGGCGTTTTTCGTCCCCATAAGAAATGATGCTGACGGGATTGACGGTCGTGCCGACCAACGGGGTGATTGAAATACGTTCACGAACTCCGCCTTCGCGTTCGATGAGCAGTCGCCGCGGTATCGCGCCTTTAAGTCGAAGCAACTCCCTGAATTCGGTGGTATTATTGACGGGTAGGTCATCTACGGAAAGTACTTCATCGCCTTGGCGTAGACCTGCTTTTTCCGCCGGCGAACCTGGCATCGGACGGTCGATGATCACGGAAGTACGGGGTTGGATACCGGCGCTCCGGATACGGTCGCCGGTATGGCTGTTCACTTCGATGCGGGCCGGCTGCACGACGAATTCTTTCTTCTCTCCGTTGCGTTCGACGACAAAGGTCGCCGTGGGGTTGCCTTGGGAGTCTTTCCGGTTCCCGAGCATGATGGCTTCTCCGATCTGCGTGAAAGTCGAAACCACATTATCGTCCACGGAGATGACCTTATCTCCCGAGCGAAGGCCGGCGGCAAAGCCAGGGCCGGGGACGGTTTGGCCAAGGCCCAGTTCGGAAAGATGGCCAGCGCTGGTGATGATTTGTTCCGGAACGTAGCCGATTGTCGTGCTCCCGCTGCCTTCGGGGACGGGCATGCCCGTCACCCAAAGAATGCAGGCCAAGATGAATGCAAAAATAACGTTAAAAACCGCACCCATGACGGAGACGATCATCTTGTCTGTATAAGATATCTTCGGGAGCTTCTCTGCTTCCTCGCTGCTGGCACCTTCAATGCCTTCCATCTCGGCGAGTTGAGGAAGGGCGACATAGCCGCCGAGAGGGATGATCGAAACGCGATAATCAACCCCGTCTTTCCCCGTCCAGCCGAAGAGGCGCGGGCCGAAGCCGATGGAGAAACGTTCAATCTTTAGTCCGCGCTTGCGGGCGGCGAGGAAGTGGCCGAGCTCGTGGACGAAAATCGAGCCGCCGAAAAAGATAGCGACGAGGGCGATGCCCCAGATGGAGCCCAACAGGTCGCTGAAAGAGAAGTGTTCCATGGAAGTCGAAGAAAGGGTTTATTTCAGCGGGAGAGCTTAAGGGCGAGCCTTGACGTAACGACGCGAGCTTCGGTGTCGGCCTCGAGGACGTCCGCCAGCGAATTTGGCTCCCGGCTGGGGCAGGCGGCGAGGGTTTGCCCGACTAATTCGGCGATGCCGGTGAAACGTATTCTCCCGGCGATAAAGGCCGCGACTGCGATTTCATTGGCGGCGTTAAAGATTGCCGGCGCTGTCCCCCCTTGGGTGGCGGCCTGGCGTGCTAAGCCTAAGCAAGGGTAGCGGGCGGGCGCGGGCGGCGCCATGGTCAGGGTCAGCGCTTGGGTGAGGTCGAGGCGGGGGGCGGGGCAGGGCAATCGTCTCGGGTAAAGCAGACAATCCTGAATGGGGTAGGCCATCGAAGGCGGCGAAAGCAAGGCCTGCATGCTGCCATCGGTCAGCGTGATCATTGAATGGATGATGCTTTGCGGGTGAATCACGACATCGATCCTTTCGGGTGAGAGGTCGAAAAGCCAACGGGCTTCGATCAGCTCAAGACCTTTGTTCGCCATCGTCGCGGAATCAATCGTGACCTTTGGTCCCATCGACCAGTTCGGATGCCGCAGAGCTTGCTCGAGTGTGACATCTTGCAACTGCTCGATCGGCGTATCGCGAAAAGCTCCGCCGGAAGCCGTCAAGACCAGGCGTTCGATTTCGGCGCGTGGTTTATCACGGAGTAATTGGTGGATTGCGTTATGTTCGCTGTCGACCGGAAGCAGCCTTGCTCCGGAAAGCCGCGCGGCTTCGGTGACGAATTTGCCAGCGAGAACCAAAAGTTCCTTACTGGCCAAGGCGACGTCTTTGCGGGCGGCGAGAGCGGCGAGCGTGGGGGCGAGGCCGGCGGTGCCGACGACGGCGGAGACAACCGTGGCCACCTCTTTAAGGCAGGCGATTTCAATCAGACCATCGTTACCTTCGAGGATACGCGTGCCGGCAGGAAATTCGCCGGAGGCCCGGGCGTCGGCCGCGGCCTTGGGATCGTTGAGGGCAATCGTCTTGACGCCAAATTCATGCACCGGTCCGAGCAATTCACGCCAGCGCGACTGAGCAGCCAATCCAGCGATACGTAGATGATGCGGGTGAGCCCGGACAACGTTGAGGGTAGTCGTGCCGATGGAGCCGGTGGCCCCGAGGATGGCTAGTGGCCTGGCTTCCATGCGCAAGTGGGTCTATTTGAGGCAACCGCACGCCTGCTCTGAGGCAAGCAGGTTTCCTCTAAGTTTAAGGATGGATGGCGTTCTCCGCTTGTGTCTTTGTGCAGGTTTGCTTCCCTGTTCGCATGGCAACGCAGCCCCAAGACCTTCAAGGACTTTCCCACCTCGGGAACACCCAGAATAAACCCCAGCAGACGCTGGAGACCTTTCCGAACCGCCATGCGGGCCGGAATTACATCGTCGAATTATCGACCGAAGAGTTTACCTGCCTCTGCCCGGCCACTGGACAGCCCGATTTCGCTAAGATCACCATCCGCTACATTCCTGGTCCGCGGATCGTCGAATCCAAATCCCTGAAGCTCTATTTTTGGAGTTATCGCCAGCAGGGTATGTTTCACGAGCATCTCTCAAACAAGATCCTCGATGACCTCGTGGCGGTACTCGATCCCGTGTGGTGCGAAGTTACGGGCGCCTTTGGCGTGCGCGGCGGCATCGGCATCACGGTGAAAGCCGAACACGGCAAAAAGCCCCAGTGAAGCGACACCCCGTCCAGCAGGCTGACGGGGGAGCGACGGATTGGCCGGGCTCAAAGGAGGTCTCAGATTATCTGACGCGTCAGCTCGCGGGCAAGCGCTTGGCGCCCCGGACCTGTCTCACGTACGGTCGTTCTTTAAAGGGCTTTGCTCTTTGGATGAAATCTGACGGTGGCTGGGAAGGGGATTGGGCTAAATTATCGGCACGCAATCTGCGCGATTTCGTCATCGAGCGGCAGTCGACCCATGACCGTCGTTCGGTGCATAACCAAGTCTCGGCTTTACGCGCGTTCCTTTCCGACCTGCGCGAGCGCGGTGGCATTAATTCCACGCCCGCCGCCGGTTTAATTCTCCCCAAACTTCCGCGCTCTTTGCCGAAGTTCCTGACCGAGGTGCAGACCGATGCTTTGATGGAGGCCCCAGAAGCTTCGGAAAAAGAGACCGCAGAAACAACGGCTCGTGATCAGGCGATCTTGGAACTGCTTTATGGCGGCGGTCTTCGTGTGTCAGAGCTTTGCGGATTAAAGGGGGGAGACCTTGAAGTCAGTACGGGCTTGGTGCGCGTCCTCGGCAAGGGCTCCAAAGAACGGGTGATTCCGGTCGGTGATACTGCGGTGCAAGCTGTTCAGGCTTACCTGTCCTTGCGGAACACAGTGGTCCGTGGCGCTCCGCTTTTATTGGCCGCCCGCGGTGGTCCGCTGCATCCGCGTGCCGTTCAGCTGATGTTAAAGAAGAAGTTGGCCTTGGCGGGTCTGCCGGCTGATCTCACGCCGCATAAGTTGCGTCATGCTTGCGCCACGCATCTGCTTTCGAATGGCGCCGATCTTCGTCTAGTGCAGGAGCAGCTCGGCCACGCCTCGCTTTCGACGACGCAGATTTACACGCACCTCACGGTTTCCCGTTTGCGCGAAGTGCATCGCAAGGCTCATCCGCGTCCTTGAAGCGCGGATGGATTGACCTCGCCTCAAGGGCGGAGCCGACTAACTTGGGTGCGTGCTTGTCGAAGCTGCTCCAGCGAAATTAAATCTCTCGCTTGCCGTCACCGGGAAGCGGCCCGACGGCTTTCACGAACTGCTTAGTCTCGTCGTCAGCTTAAACGTTGCGGATCATTTGGCCATGCACGTGGGGCAGCCGTTGTCTATGTCCTGCGACGACGCATCTTTGCCGCTAGACGAAACCAATTTGGTCATGAAAGCGGTGCAGGCCTATCGTCGACATCAGCCTGACTGCGTCCTCGGACGTTTTCATCTGACGAAGAGGATTCCCCATGGCGCCGGCTTGGGCGGAGGAAGTTCCGATGCCGCGGCCGCCTTGCGCCTGCTTGATCGGGCGGCTCCGACCCCGTTGGGTTTCGAAAAGTTGGAAGAGATCGCGGCGTTAGTCGGCTCGGATTGCCCGTATTTTATTCGAGGCCAAAGCGCGATCATGCTGGGTCGGGGAGAGCGGTTGGCCCCTTTGCCGGAAGCAGCACGCCAAGCTTTGCTCGGTCAACGCGTGTGGGTGATCAAACCGCCCTTTGGGATTCCCACGCCCGAAGCCTATGCGGCGCTCGCTCACTCGGCAGCTTATCAGTCAGCCGATAGGGCCCATAGTCGTCTCAACGCATGGGTGGCGCATCCGGCGGGCGATCCTTCGGTTTTAGGGAATGATTTACAGCCGGCCGTCTTTTCTAAGCACTTAGCCCTTTCGGTGGCTTCTGAGAGTTTGCTCAAATCGTATGGGGTCGAATTTCGCATGACGGGAAGTGGAAGTGCCTGCTTTGCCTTGGTTCCGGCTGGTCTGGACGCAGTTCCCGTCTTTGATTACGTGAAGAAAGCCTGGGGCCCGGGGGCCTGGGTGGCGGATACTCGAATTTCTGCTTAGTTTCGGCTTTACTGTCAGGCGAGCACCCGCCTAGATGCGAACCACTACCTACCTATGGGAAGCCTCAAAAAGAAGCGTCGTTTGAAGATGAATAAGCACAAACGTCGTAAGCGTTCGAAAGATATGCGCCACAAGAAGTAAGCCAACCGGCTTACTTTTGGGCCAAAAGGCTGGTAAACAGGGCGACCCATGCGGTTGCCCTGTTTCTTTTTCGGGCTTGCACCGACCCATCGCCCTCCCCAAGTCTTAACCCTCACCCACCTCCCACACCATGGCCCGCGAAACCGTTATCATTGAGTGCACCGAAGCTCGTAAAGAAGGCAAACGCCCTTCCCGCTATATGACCACTCGTAATAAGAAGCTTTCCCAAGAGAAGGTCGAGAAGCTCAAGTACAACCCCTCCCTGCGCCGTCACACGCTGCATAAGGAGATCAAGGGCTAAGCCTCGTCCCGCCGTTCCTTTCCTAAGCCGGGGGCAGTAATGCCTTCGGCTTTTTTATTTCCCGCCATGGCAGCCTTCCAGGCCGGACTGAGGGGTTCGCTTTTAAGCGTGCCGGACTTGCCGACGCTCTAAGCGCCAACGGGCCCGGTGATGGCGGGTCCAGTCGATTAAGGCGCGTTCGAATCCGATATCTGAGCCAAGCTTTTCCGACTCAATCCACTTGTGACGAAGGATTTCTTCCCGTTCGGCCAGAAATTCAGCGTAGAGCGAGGACCGTGAAGCCAAATCAGCTTCTGGGTGCGCGCCTTGGATGAGGTCAGTCATGCTTAAGGACAAGTTGTAAGGTTATTATCAATCTTGCAAGCCGTAGGCGACAAAACCGTTAAACTTAGGTTTCGAGTTTGCGTAGGACCGTCAGGGCGACCGACTTGAAAACCCGCGCCGCATTGCTCTCGGGATGGCTGATGACGACCGGTATTCCATGGTCGCCCCCTTGGCGGACGGCGGGATCCAGCGGCACCTCTCCGAGGAGCTCGGTATTTAAGGCGGTGGCGACGCGCAAGCCGCCGCCTTGCCCGAAGAGGTACTGGCGATGGCCGTCGGCGCCTTCGAAGAAGCTCATGTTTTCCGCGACGCCGATGATGGGTACGCTTACTTTCGCGAACATCGCGGCTCCGCGTAAGGCCACCGAAACCGCGGCGGTCTGCGGGGTGGTTACGATGACGGCCCCGCTCAAGGCCATGGCCTGGGCGATGGAGAGCTGCGCATCTCCGGTGCCAGGCGGTAGGTCGATCAGCAGAACATCTAATTCGCCCCAGCGGACATTAGTCGCGAACTGGGAGATGGTTTTCATGATCATCGGGCCACGCCAGACGACTGGCGCATCGGCGTCGATGAGCAGGCCCATGGACATGATTTTAACCCCGAAGTTTTCGAGTGGGATTAGGACGTCGCCATCCAGGGTAGGGCGGGCGTTGACGCCGATCATCAAGGGGACGGAGGGGCCGTAGATATCGCAATCCATCAGGCCGACCCGGCCAGGGCGGCCTTGCTCTGTCAGTGATCGGGCGAGGGCGCAGGCCAGATTCACCGCAAAGGTGGATTTCCCGACGCCCCCCTTGCCGCTGGCCACGGCTACGATGTGTTTGACTTGGCCGACTCCGGCATTGGCTGGTAATTTGACTTCGGCTCCAGGCGTACCGGCAGCGCCCAGCGTGGTCTTGGGTACGGTGACGGTGATGGCGATTTCCGGTTGCACGGCGCCAATGGCCTTAAGGGCGGCCTCAATGTCAGTGTAGAGTTTCTTAGGAATAGCAGGGTCTGCCGTTGTCACCGCCAAGCCCACGGTGACTTTGCCCTCGAGGGTGACCTCGATACCTTTGACCAACCCGAAGGCGACAATGTCTCGGCTATAGCCCGGGTAGCGGACTTGGCTGAGGGCTTTCTGAATAGATTCCTTATCGAGTGGCATTAGCGGGATTGAACTCCCGCCCCAAGTCAGGTCAAACTGCTATCGATTTAATTCTGCCCTCTCTGCTTTAACCTATGCGACTTCTTGCCCTCTTTGCTCTCTTCGCCACCTCTCTTCTCTCCGCCCAAGATCGGGTGGTTATTAACGACAGCGTCGACGCCGAGTTGCAGAAGGGCATCATTCCGGTCTCGGTGGTGTCAGATGATCAAGTACTGGGAAATCTGGTGCAGTTCGCCCTTTCGACGCACGGCGCAATCAGCTTGCGTGCCGGATCTTCGGTTAAAGTCGTAATCAGCCGAAGCGGGCTGACGGCCACGGTGGCATGCGATAATGCGCGTTTCGCTTTTCAAACTTCGGTCGAAGGCAAGGACGAGGACGAGTTAGCCTTGCGCACGGCCGATGCCGCTCTCGTCGGCCTCGGCAAGCGGTGGCAGCTCAAGCCGCTTTTTGCCGGTACCAAGATTACTTTCACTTCCAAGTTTTCGGGTAATCAGGAAATCTACGTGACCAACTTGGCGCGCTCGAAGACGCTGCGCTTAACGAATTATCGTAACACCTCGATCGGGCCGCGATGGTCGGCGGACGGCACGCGGGTCTATTTTGTTTCTTCGGTGCGCACGGGCTTCCCGGAGATTTTTTCCACGAATGGCATCGGCGAGCCACGGAAGGTCATTACGGATGTTCGGGGTGCTTTAGGTGCGGCGAGTTCCGGTCCGGATGGCCGCATCGCCTTCGGTTCATCCAATAAAGGTACCATGGATATTTTTGTCGCCGGCCCCAATGGCGAGGCACCTCACCGTGTCATCGCGACGCCGGATGTGGATGCGGATCCGTCGTGGTCGCCAGATGGTGCCCGCTTTGCGCTGACGAGCGGACCAGTCGGACATCCCGGTATTTATCTCGCCAGTTCGGCGGGGGGCGCCGTCACGCGGGTTTCGACGGGCTATGGTTATTGCACGGAGCCGCGCTGGAATCCTTCCGTTCCTAATCAGCTGATCTTCACGTTCCAATCGGGTCGCCTCAGTCTGGGTATCATTAATCTGAGCGCCGGAACGGTGACGCCGGTGCCCGTGTCGAGCCCGCTTGATCTCTCGCACGCTTCTTGGTGTGCCGATGGTCGACATTTGGTGGCCACCCAAGCTACAAAAACAAATTCATGGCTCGCCGTGGTGGATAGCGTCACGGGCAAAGTGACACGCCTCTCTTCCGTGCAGATGGCCGATTGTTCCGAGCCGGATTGTTGGGTGCGTCGGAATTAATCCGCCCGACGGCGGAGTCGATCAACCACTACCGCGGTCACGATAATCGTTCCGGTGATGATGCGGGTGGTGCTTTCATCGATGCCGTTGAGCGTGCAGCCCGTCCGGATGACGGTCATGACCAGCGCGCCGATCAAGGAGCCGAAAACCGAACCGACACCGCCATTCAGGCTCGCTCCGCCGATCACGACAGACGCGATGATATCGAGTTCGTAGCCCGTCGCGCCCGTCGGATCGCCTTGGCCTTGGTAGGAGACAAGCATGAGGCCGGAGAGGCCGGCAAAGGCTCCGCCAATCATATAGACCAAGAGTTTGATGCGATCGACGGCGACACCGCAGAGGCGGGCGGTTTGCTCGTTGGAACCGACGGCGAATACTTGCCGTCCGAAAACAGTATAGCGCAGGATACCAGTGGCGAGCGCCGCAAGGAAGATCATCAGCCAGCCTCCCGGAGGAATGACGAGCCATTTCAAATTTTCAGGCAAACTGTTCAGCCAGAATCTGAGCCAGCTGATTTCTTGCGCATTGATGGCCTGAGAATTGGCCAAACCAAGGGCGAAACCGCGCAGGATCAGCAAGGTCCCTAGGGTGGTGATGAAGGGAATAAGCCGCACATAGACGACCAACATCCCGATGGCCAGACCCGCCATGATTCCAGCCAGGAGCGTGGCCGGGATGACCCACGCCGGACCATGCCCGGCGATAGCCGCCTTGGCCGCGACGACGGAGCACAACGCGATGCAGGAGCCAATTGAGAGATCGATGCCTGCGGAGATAATAATAAAAGTCATCCCGATGGCGGCAATACCGATGACCACAGTTTGTTGGACGATCGACTCAATCCCTTCAGCTGACCCGATGGCGCGGTTGCCAAAAATAAAAAATAGGCCCCAGACGAAAGCCAGCGCCAGCAGGGGTCCGAGTGTTTTTAAAAGAGCGGCCGGCCGGAGTGTGCTCGGGTATGGTGAGAGGGACATGTTTAGGAAAGGCGGGTAGCTTCTTGCATCAGTTGTTCCGAAGAAGTCTCAGCGACAGGGTAAGGGTGGCCGATTTTCCCGCGACGGACGACGGCGATCCGGTCGCAGACTCCCAGAAGCTCGGGAAGGTAGCTACTCACCATGATGATGGCGCGCGGCTGAAGCGGGTCCGTGACGAGGCGATCAATTGTCGCATAGATCTTGGCTTTGGCGGCGATGTCGATTCCGCGCGTCGGCTCATCCAGAAGCAAAATCTCGCAATCCGCTTCGAGTAATCTGGCGAAAGCGGCTTTTTGTTGGTTACCGCCAGAAAGGTTTCCGATGTTTTGGTCCGCGGATTGACAGCGTATATCTAGTTGCTGAATCCATTGTCCGGTATTCTGGCGACGGCGGGCGGGCGAAAGAAAGCCTAGCCGCCCCAGCTTGCCGAGAGCAGGGAGGCAGACGTTATCGCCAATGGATAATGACAGCGCGAGGCCTTCTTCTTTACGATTTTCGCTTACAAAGCCCAGGCGTGCGGCCCAACTATGTCGCGGCCCTGGGCCGACCGTATGCCCGTCCTTCCTGATGCGTGCGTCTTTTTTCAGTTCAAGTCCGAAGAGGGCTTGGAGAATTTCAGTACGGCCTGCGCCGACGAGGCCGCAGAGCCCAAGGATTTCTCCGTAGTGCAAAGTGATTGGGCCGATGTCGGGCAAG
>DKND01000118.1:9616-17700 GCA_002470605.1 Opitutia bacterium UBA7397 | reverse complement strand
GTGGACAGCGATGGAGCGTCCGTCCCGCAAGACGGTCAGTCGTGTTGCCAAACGTCGGACTTCTTCGAGAAAATGAGAAATATAAATCACCGCCAAGCCGCGGCGGGAGAGATTATCAATCAATGCGTAGAGGCGTTGGACGTCTGCCTGGGCGAGGGAACTGGTGGGCTCATCGAAGACGATGACGCGGCACCCCATCGCCAAGGACCGGGCGATTTCGACGATCTGTTGCTGGCTGATGGAAAGTCCGCCCGCCGGAGCGTCGACGTCGATCTGGCCATGTCCTAGCTCTGCTAAGGTGCTTTGCGCTCGGGATCTTAAGGCGGCACGGTCGAGTAAGATTCCTCGGCGGGGTTCCCGCCCGAGTGAAATATTTTCTGCCACGCTTAGGTGCGGCGCGATGGAGAGCTCTTGATAGATCATGCCAACGCCTCTTTGCCGGGCTTCTTGCGGGTGCGCGGGCGCGTAAGGTGTGCCATCAAGCCACATCTGGCCGCCGTCGGGTTGGTGCGCTCCGGAGAGCACCTTCATCAAAGTGCTTTTGCCGGCCCCGTTCTCGCCGACGATCGCATGCACTTCGCCCGCCCGTACCTCCAGTGAAACGCCGTCCAACGCGGCTTGGCTGCCAAATGATTTACGGATAGCCCGCATCTCGAGGCGCAGGCCGCCTGCGGGTCCGTCGCTCATCCGCTCAGTTGCCCAGCTGGGGTTTGATCACCGCCTGGATCTCGGCAGTATCGACGTTCTCAGCGGTGACAAAGGCCACGCCCGTGTCGGTGATGGCTGGTACGGGACGTCCTGCGATTTTGGCCATCGCGACCTTGACGGTCAGGTAGCCCATCTTGAAAGGGTCTTGCGAAACGATGCCGGTTAATTCGCCCTTGCGGAGCGCATCGACGAGCGCGCCCGTGGGGTCGAAGCCGACGAACTTAATCTTGCCGGCGAGTTTTTTTTGCTGGAGGGCCTGCAGCATGCCATACGTCGTGCTTTGGTTGGGGCAGAAAATACCGTCCGGGGTCTGCGCGCCGGAGAACCGCAATAAGAGCCCTTTGGCTTTGTCTAAGGCGGAGGCGACCGTCGCGCCGCCGAACTGCTCGTCGCTGATAACTTTGATATTAGGAAAAGCCTTGAGGCCGTCCAGGAAGCCCTGTTCGCGCGCATCGGTCGAGGCTGAGCCGGGGTTGTAACGAAGAAGGACGATGCGTCCTTGACCGTGCAAGGCCGCGCCGAGGCCGGCGGCTCCGCGTTGCCCCGCGGCATAGTTATCGGTGCCGACGTAACCGATGCAGGCGCCGTCAGGCTTGGCGAGCGGTGAGTCAAAGATGATCACGGGGATGCCGGCCTTGGTGGCCTTTTCTGCTTTTTCTCGCAGGGCGACCGCATCCAGCGGGGCTAGGCAGAGGACATCGATTTTCCGGAGGATGAGTGCATCGACCATCCCCATTTGCTGGCGTCGATCGTCTTCGCGTTCGGGGGCGGACCAGATGATTTCAGCGCCTAATTCTTGGCCGGCTTGATTAGCTCCCGCTTGGACGGATTTCCAGAAAACGTGCGTGGCGCCCTTGGGGATTAAGGCGATGGACGGTTTTGGGGCGTCTTGACCGTGGGCGGTTAAGGCAAAGATAAAAAGGGCAAGGAGGGGGCGCATGCGGAAATTTATTTCAGAAAAGCAACAAAGTTAAACTGGCGCAGGGTGGGGCGCGGACCTTATGTCGCCGCAAAGGTCTAGGTGATGCGGGGGTTGTGACGCGTCAGTCGGGGCGGCTTAACTTTGAGATTAAGCCCTATTATGGCAAGCGGATTGGCGATAGGTTACCCTTTGCAAAGTCCGCCTCAGGGTTTATGATGTGCAGTCAATCCATGGCCAATCAAGGCATCAACCAATCCCAAAAGCAGGTGCAAGGACTCGTCCTGACGCCGCAGCTCCGGCAGTCTCTGCGAATTCTGCAGGTGCCGGCCGCGGAGTTGTTGCGAGAAATCTCCGAGGAGATGGCGGCCAATCCCCTTTTAGAAGAAGTTGAGCCCGTCGCACATGAGTCTAGCGATGCGCCGGCTCGCGCGGAAGAGCCCGAAGAAGACGGTCCGCGCGAGCTTTCCCTCGGGGATGATGATTTTGACGCGCTGCGCCGCATGAAAGAAGATTGGGACGAGAGTTATTATGAGGAAGTCCGTTCCCAAGGTTACACGCAGGAGGATGAGGAGCGTCGTCGTCATATGATGGAGTCCGCCACGGCGGAATCGTCCATCGCGGAGCATCTTGCCGAACAGGCCCGGACGGCCTCCGATGATGAAGCCGTCCAGGAAGCCTTGAAGCTCTTGATTTCGTCGCTCGATGAGCGAGGTTTCTTAGAGGAAGACCTGTCGACCATCGCGCTACGTTCCGGCCAATCTTATGAAGCCATCACGATGGCGCATACCTTGTTGCTGGGGTTTGATCCTCCGGGTGTCGGCGCGCGGGATCTGCGCGAGTGCTTCGCGGCGCAATTACGTCAGCGCGGACGCGGACTTTCGACGGCGGCGCGCCTGATCACAGATTGCTGGGAGCCCATGATGGGCCGGCGACTGGATGAATGTGCCCGCGTTCTTGATGTCGAAATCGATGGTATTCGCGAGGCTTTAGCCGAACTGGCAAAGCTCGAGACTGTCCCAGCCCGTCGGTTCATGCGTGATGACAATCGCGTGGTGACGCCGGATGCCACCGTGGAGCTCGGCGATGACGGTAAATGGAAGGTGACCATGGATGACCGCCACGTCCCGAAGTTGCGCCTCGTGCCGGCATACAAAGACATGTTGGCCGGTCAGGCGTTGAGTGAAAAAGAGCGTACTTATATTTTGGAACGGATGCGGCAGGGTAAGTTCCTGATCGGCGCCATCGAAGAACGTCAGCGGACTATCGAGCGTCTGGCGCGCATCATTACCGAACGTCAGGCGGAATATTTCGAACACGGACCTTCGAAGCTGAAGCCCTTGACCATGACCGATGTCGCCAAAGAGATGGAAGTACATGAGACGACCGTGGGTCGCGCGGCCGCGAATAAATGGATGATGACCCCGCATGGGCTCAAGGAATTCCGCTGGTTCTTCACTTCTGGCGTCGCCACCGATGATGGCGGGACGGTAGCTCAGGAGGGCGTCCAGGAGATGATTGCCGATATCTTGGCCCGCGAAAACCCCGCGGCACCTTTGGCCGACGAGGCTATCACCGTGGAGTTGCGTAAGCGTGGCGTTCAGATTGCCCGGCGGACGGTGGCGAAATATCGCGAAGCTTTGGGTCAGCCTTCCGCGCACATGCGCCGGCAGCGCCTTTGATCAAGCCAGACGCTGTAGGATTGAGCTCCATCCGAAATTAGGCATATCCGGGAAGAGGAATTGCACGCCCACGGTCCGGCCATCCGGACGTGATGCCGTACCAGCGACCGCGGGCAAGCCGGCGAGAGATGCGGGAGCGTTGAGGGCGAGAAGTCGCTGCCGGTGGAGTTCATCGGCGCCTGCTTTGGTTACGGCTGGGCCGTAGGTCGACGGCAACGCAATGAAATGGTGTCGGCTGAAGACGGCCTTGAAGGCTTCGATGACGCGCGAGCGAATACCTTCCGCGTGGCGGATCTCTTCATGGGTGCGTTGCCGGCCGGCATCCAGGCGTGACCAGACCGCGGGGTCATAATCATTTTTTCGTCTTTCAAGCCAGGCCGCATGGACGCGAGCAGCGGCATAACCCCCAAGGATCGGGTAAGCCGTTGCCGCTTCTTTACACGCCATCCGGAGAAGTTCAGCGGCGGCGGTATCCTCTTGCGCTCCCGCCTTGAGGGCTAATTTTTTCATCACCGCTAAGTCTTCGGCGGGGATGCCCAAGCCTAAATCGCCCGCCCAAAGACCACCTCCGGCGGGAGGGGCCTCGCCAAGTACGGCGCGCGAAACTTGGAGTAACTCACGTGGAGTACGCGTCATCCAGCCCTGGGTGTCATAACCTGGAGAGAGCGGAAAAATATCGCCGACCGGCGTGATGTCAGGCGAAAGCCTTAGCCCCCAGACGCCGCAATAGCCGCAGGGGACGCGGATGGAGCCAGCGGTATCGGTCGCCAGCGCAAAGGGAACCAGTCCGCGAGCCACGGCGAATGCGGCGCCGGAGCTGGACCCTCCTGCCAGTAATTCCGGATGCGCCGGGTGAGGACAATCGCCGAAATGTGGATTTTCACCCGTGAGTCCGAACGCGAATTCTTGTAATTGAGTACGGCCGCATTCCACGGCGCCGGCATCGCGCTCGAACGCGGCAGGGAGGCTGGAGGTCGTCCGGGAGGAGCCGATTTCTTCAGGTAAAAAAGTTGAGCCCGCAAACGTGGGGTGACCAGTCCGGAAATATAAATCCTTGGTCAGGAAAGGGACACCGCCGAGATTGGCTTCGCGCAGCGCCCAGGCATTTTCGAAACGTTGCGTCAGGGTGCGGGTATCGGGGAGCCCGCAGAGGGCGGCGCGTTGTTCGAAGGCGTTGATCTCGCTGAGGCGGATCAAGAAGGCTTCAGCCGCCATGCGTGGACCGCGCGTGAGGAAGAACTCGCGCCAGTCTTCAACGGATTGCGGCCCCAAAATCACAGGTCGATGGGCACGCCCGGTTCGGGATCATGGACGCGGGTCGCCGGTAATACTTTCGCCAAAGTTTCTTTCATCCAAGCCCGTGCGGGCGGATCACCGTGGGTCAGGATGATATCTTTCGGCGCGAGGTCTTTGGCGAAGTCGATGAGCTCTTCGCGGTCCGCATGTCCGCTCAAGTGAAAGCGCTCCACTTGGGCGCGGAGCGTAGAAATGTGATCCAAACTTTTGAATTTGAATTCTCCGCCCTGGGCCATCCCGATAAGTTCTCCGCCGGGAGTCTCAGGGTCGCAGTAACCTACGAAAAGCACGGCGTTTTCTTCGTGGTCCAAGATATTGGCGGCGACGCGCCAAGCGGGCGTTTTTTCGACCAACATGCCGCTGGAGAGCAAGTAGATGCCGGCCTCCGGCATGTTCTTGCCCGGCTGGGTGTAGCGTCGGGAAAGCGGCAGGACGTTGAGGTCGCGTAATACCTGGCGGCTGAATTTTACCTGCTTCGTTTTCTTGCTCGCCGCGTCGAGGTAGTCGCAAAGATCCATCCCTAGACCAGAGCAGAAGATGGGCACATCGGCCAGATTACCGGAATCGGCCGACTCTTGCAGGAAGAGAAGAATTTCTTGCATGCGCCCGAAAGCGAAAGCGGGAAGCAGCACGGATCCACCGCGGTCCGCGACTTCGTTGATCTTCTTCAGTAGACGTTTTTCTTCGGTGCTGCGGTTCATCGCCGGTACCGTCGTCGTCGCGCCGCGGGTACACTCCATGACCAGCGTATCGACAGGTTGTCGCGGAAAGTTGGCGCCCGCGACGGTGCGTTGCGCCTGGAAGTGGACATCGCCGGTGAAGAAGTGGCGTTGCCTGCGATGCTCGATGAGGCAACCGACCGCCCCGGCGACGTGACCCGCGAGATGGAAGGTGACCGCGATTTCTTCGCCGCCGCGACCAATGATGCGCGGGTTGGCGATGGGGACGGCGGCAAGGGCGTTTTCGACGCGCTCGACGTCCGTTTCGACGTAGAGAGGGTAGTCGGTGATGCCCGTTTCCTCCCGTTGTCTTTTCATGACTTGGATCGAATTATTCAGCAGGCGCCGTACGAAGAGCGTGGTGGCCGCGGAGGCGTAGACCCGGGCGCCGGGGTGTTGGCGGATGAGGAGGGGAAGCGAGCCCAGATGGTCGAGGTGGCAGTGCGTCAGGATCACGCCATCGACTCCCCCTTGAATCTTATCGAATTGTGGCAGCGCTTCGCGGCCGGAAAGTTTGGGGTGTAAACCAGAATCGATTACCACGCGGACCCCGCCGAATTCGGCGAGCATGCAGTTGGCGCCGATTTCGCGGCCGGAGTTTAGGTCGGTAATTCTCATCAAGAAAGGGAAGGGGGAGGCGTCATCGCGAACGACGGGATCCGCACGTAGACGCGTTCGCCTTGCGCGGTGGTGCCATGGAAGGCGCCTTCGGCGACACAGGGTCCGCCCGCGAGGTGATAACTGTTATATGAAAACTTGCCGCCCGGGGGCAATAAAGGGGTTTCGCCCACGATGCCGTCGCCTTCGATGATTTCGAGATCTCCGGAGGCCGGGCGGACGATCCATTTTCTGCCGAGAAGGCGCACGGTTTCCTGCGAAAGGTTGGTAATTGTCAGGAAATAGACGAAAGCGTGCGGGGTGTCTGGGGGGAAGTTGGCATCACGATGGTGCACCATCTTATCGAGGGTGACGCTGAGGCCTGGAAGTTCCTTACCGGTGGATTGCACGTGGTGCTACACAAGTAGGGAACGGAGCGATTAGGAAGCCATAAATAAAGGACTTTAAGCCTTATTTCGCCTTCCCGCCTTGCACCTTAGGGTTACCCACCTTTGATGGACGTTCGATGCCTACCTCCGCTGATCGCAAGCGTAACCTAGGGAGAGTTCCAGGGAAATGGTGGGGCGTGCTCGCCTATTTAGTATTGTTAGGACTTTCCGCCGCCTTCCCCTTCTTCGACGCTATCGAACGTTATTCGGAGGGCACGCCGATTCCGGTACCGGCTTTCGATTTCAAGGGGGATAAGGTCGAGCAGCTCGATTATAAGATTCCCGTCCGCGCGCACTTGCACGGAGTCACGGGTCTCGAGGAGGCGCAAGTAGGCGCCGCCGAACGTTTCCGCGAAAACGTCATCGTCTATTTGCACCGTGTGCCGTGGGACCGTCGCGGAGACCTATTATGCGAAGAAATCGTCAAGCAGGGGAATTATTCCGTCGTCGAAGTTTTTCTGCCTGGGTTTAACACGAGTCCGGGCGAGGTGCCGAGTCATGCGATGGAAGCTAATGCCGAAGTCGTGGCCTCCTTGATGGAGTATTACGGGATAAAACGTTATCACGTCGTCGGGCAGGGCTTAGGGGGCGTAGCCGCTTTGGAATTAGCCGCCGCCCATCCCAGCCGCGTCCTGACGATGACCTTGATTTCCTCCCCGGGCGTGCAGGAATTCGAAATGCTCGGCAATCCTTTGGTAAATAAGATTGTTTATGGATTTCAAGGGGCGTTCTTCTGGGGGGTTTCACGCCTCACGCCTAACTTCGGTATCGTCGATCTGCTGCCGTGGGATCGAGATTATGCGAAGACGGTCTTCGAGACCGATCTTTCTGATTCCAAAAAAATCTTACGCAGTTGGCGCAAGCCGTTGCTGCTGATCCACGGTGAGAGCGACTGGATGACCTCGGCCGACACCGCCCGTTACACGGCTAAGCTGGTTCCGCAGGCGCGTCTCGAACTGATGGACGGAGGGCGTGACGTGGCCTTCGATCAGCCGGCTGTTGCCGCCGCCAAGGTCCATAAATTCATCGAAGATGCGCGGGAGCCACCCATGCTCACCGTCGTTTCGCCTGAAAAAGATCCGCCCATCCCGCACGCCAAGGGTTCGCATTACTGGATCTTATTAATCATCATTACGATTTGTACCTTCGTGGCAGAAGATCCGACCTGTCTGGCTTCGGGCCTGATGGTGTCGGTGGGCATTATTGATTTTTGGTCTGCCGTCGCGGCATGTACGATGGGAATTTTTATCGGCGACGTCGCGTTGTATTCTTTAGGCAGATTCTGGGGTAGGAAGGCGATCCGTAAGGCGCCGCTCAAGTGGTTCATCAAGGAGCATAAGGTCAACCAATGGGCCGGCTGGTTCTCCACCCCGAAGGGGATGTTGGTGGTCGTCAGTTCCCGCTTCATTCCCGCGAGCCGCGTGCCGACCTTCATTACTGCCGGAATCATGCGGCTGAATTTCTTGCGCTTAGGGTTCTTGTTGTTGGCGGCCGCCTTGATCTGGACGCCACCTTTGATGTGGCTAGGTTTCAAGTTTGGCAACGCCGGCATGGAGATCCTCTACCGCTTCAAGAGTAATGCCTTGTGGGTCATCCTTGGCTTCCTCTTCGCGTTGCATGTGATCACGCATTGGTTCCTGCCGGCGCTGACTTGGCGCGGACGGCGTCAGATCGTGATGAAGATCCAGAACTTCCTGCAGCCGTCCTATTGGCC
>DKND01000118.1:0-9608 GCA_002470605.1 Opitutia bacterium UBA7397 | reverse complement strand
CGTTACCGTCGGCTGACCGCCTTTGCTTCGGCTAATCCTGCTTTCGGCCGTATCGGCGGGTTCATCGGAGATTCTAAATCTTTATTATTACGACCCTTCCAGCGTGACTCCCGCTGCTGTCCTAGCCTGGCCCTGACGAGCGACGATTCGCAGGAAGAGCGCGTCAAGGAAGCGACGGCCTTTGCCGCCTGTCATGGCTTCCCGTTGGTCCTGAAGCCCGAAGTCGCCGAGGATGGTGCCGGTCTGCGCTACCTCAAGAACGCCGAGCAGTTGGAGCGTTTCGTCCGTTCTTCCAAGGAGGACATTGTTTTGCAGAAGAAGATTTCAGGGTCCGAGTTCGAGGTCGTCTGGCGGCGCAATCCCGGGCTCGATGATGGGCGGGTCATGGCGATCGTGCAGAAAAAGAACGTGACCGTGATGGGTGACGGCGAGCAGACTTTGGAGGAGCTCATCTGGCTTGATGATATCGCGGTGTCGCGCGGAGAGCTCTTTACGCAATGTCACGCGCGTGATCTCAATCGGATTGTGCCCGCCGGCGAATTCGTGGTGCTTAATCTTTCCGGCAGTTATGGTCACGGGGCCCTCTGCCTGCATCGTCCCGATCTGGTCACTCCGGAATTAACCGCCGCGCTCAGCGATTTCGCGAAGCGCTTCCCGGGGTTGCATTTCGCCCGTTTTGATTTGCGGACGACCAACGAAGCGGAACTCAAAGCCGGTCGCTTCATCGTGACGGAAGTAGGCGGCTGCTGCCATGTCTCCAGTCTCGTGCGCGACGGATCGCTTCGATTCAGTCGTTCCTATGCGGCCGTCTGGGCGCAATTGAAGGCGTGCTTGGAAGCCGGCGATTACAACCTACGGCAGAAGGTTCGCCCCGTTCCACTGCACGAGATCATGGCGCGCTGGAGCCAGGCCCGCGGCCGCGCAGACGAGTTTGTCGTGAGCGAAGAATAAACCTTACGGACGTCCGGTATAGGCATGGCAGAGCGCCGCGGCTGCCGCATCCGACTCGTCGAGCGGTAAGTCATGATTGAGCCCTAAGACGGATCTGACCATCCGGCCCACCTGTTCTTTGGTCGCGCTCCCGTGTCCCGTGACAGCCATTTTGATCCGCTTCGGGGCATATTCTTCGACGCTAAGACCAAGGCGGGCGAGTACGCTGAGTGCGGCCCCGCGGGAAGCGCCCATCGCCTGCGCTGTCCGGAAATTTTGGACATAGATGGTTTCTTCGATGCTGGCCTGGGTCGCGCCGTATTTTTTGGCAATGGCTTCGACGCCGTCCGCGATTCGGCCTAAGCATTCGAAAGCAATCAGTTTCGGGGGTAGCTTAAGCGTGATGCTGGCTAAGAGCCTCGGAGGCTCGGTCCGATTGTCGATCACCGCCAGTCCCGTGCCACGAAGCGAAGGATCGATTCCGAGGATAATGGCCCGAATGCCGCGCGGTTGAGCGATTTTTGGGGCAGGCATTTTCCGCGCTCCGGATGTTTTCTTGGCCGGCGTAAGTTTTGCCCCGTCGCGGAGTTTCGCCGTCCAGAGAGAGCGTGCGGAAGGGCGGGCCATGACTAAGGTTGGGCCAATTTATGGTCAGGTTCGACAGCAAAGTCGCTGGCTTCGAGTTGCCAGCCATCTCCGCAGGTCGCAGTATAGGTTTATGCGAACGGTCTACGGTATTCTTTTTTTCCTGAGCCACCTCGTGGCGCATGGGGTACCGTTGATTGAGCGTACCGTTGAAGAGACCCCTTCGATCGCCTTGAAGTCAGTCGCAAAGTTCAGCTTAGCGACCATCCCGGAATGCTCGGCGCTCTGGGCCAGCCCCTCCCAGCCCGGCTTATTTTGGACGCTTTCCGATTCGGGGGCCAAGCCGCGGATTTCTGCCATCCATGCCGATGGTACGTTTGTGAAGACGGAACATGGCTTATGGACCGGGGTGGACTTAAAAGGAGCGACCAACGTTGATTGGGAAGCCCTGACTGGCGATGCTTCCGGTCGGATGATCGTGGCGGACGTGGGTAACAATGTGTCCCGGCGCAAGGAACTCGCCTTGTATGTTTTTCAAGAACCCAAAGTCGGTACGGCCGAGATTACGGACTTTAAGAAATACGTTTTCGGCTGGCCAGATCAGACCGCCTTTCCGGATCCGGAGCTGACGCACGATTGCGAGGCTATCTTCATCTTTCAGGGGAAAATCTACCTACTGACCAAGCACCGGCGAGACACCCTGACGGAACTCTGGCGCGCGGAGTTACCGGCCACGGGCTCGCAGGCCGTCTTAACGAAGATATCACAATTCAACGCCCATGGCATGGTCACCGATGCGAGCCTCTCGTCGGATGGTCATCGACTGGCCGTGCTGACCTACCGGACGCTCTGGGTTTTTGAAATGCCCGCCCACGGGGAAGATTTTTTCTCGGGCCGGGCTTGGATGGCGTCTTTATCTCCACCGCTTTTTTCTTGGCAGGTGGAAGGGTGCGCCTGGTTCGATGATAAGACTCTCCTGCTCGGATCGGAGCAGGGTGACCTGTTCAAGGTCTCGCAGTCCGAGCTGACAGAAATAAAATAAATAAAGGCCCAGCGGCTTGGCAGTCGCTGGGCCTTTATTTCACTTCAGCCGCAGCTTAAAGAGCTTTGGCGGCGGCGATGACGGCTTCTTTGGTGATGCCCATTTCGCGCATGACCACGTCGCCCGGCGCCGAAAGGCCGAAACGGTCGGTGCCAATCGCCTTGCCGGCGGTGCCCACATAGCGACCCCAGGAAAGGGTGACCCCGGCCTCGATACTCACGCGTTTGACGCAGCTGGCCGGGAGAATTTCTTCCTGATAGGCCTTAGGTTGGCGGGCAAAAATTTCCATGGAAGGCATGGAGACGACGCGGACGCCGGAGCCGAGTTCTTCCGCGGCGGCCAGCGCCAACGAGACTTCGCTTCCCGTGCCGATGAGGATGTGGGTGAGGGCGCTGGTTTCCTTACGCAGGACGTAGGCACCTTTAAGAGTCCCTTGACGACGGGTCGCCACGCTGACGGCGTCAAGTGACGGTACGTTTTGGCGGGAAAGGATCAAGGCAACGGGTCCGTCGCGACGAGAGACGGCCAAGGCGAAAGCAGCCGCCGTTTCTTCGGCATCGCCTGGGCGGATGACGTCGAGGTTCGGGATGCAACGCAGGGCGCTTACGGTTTCGACCGGTTGGTGCGTGGGTCCGTCTTCACCGACGCCCACGGAGTCATGGGTGAAGATATAAAACGCTTGGAGCTTGGCGAGGGCGGCGACGCGAATCGAAGGCCGGAGGTAATCCGAGAATGTGAGGAAGGTCGCACCGGAGCCTTTGAATATGCCATGGTAGGCGATGCCGTTAAGAATCGCGCCCATACCGTGCTCGCGGATGCCGAAGTACAGGTTGCGGCCGGCCGGCGTGGCGATGTCGAAGTCGCCCGCATCTTTAATGTAATTCTTGGTCGAACCGTGAAGGTCGGCGGATCCGGATAAGATGAGAGGTGAAGCTTTGGCGACCGCGTTGATGCAGTTTTCGCCGGAGACGCGGGTAGCCAGCGCATTCTTGCCGAACTCCGGGATGGCGGTGAGCAAGGCTTGGACGTCGCCATGGTTCCCTTGTTGGGCGTGAGCCAGCAGGGCGGCTTTTTCGGGGTTGGCCTTCGACCAAGCGGCGAAAGTCTTCTGCCATTCGGCATGCGCGGCGGCTTGGCTGACCTTGCGGGCGTTGAAGTAGGCGCGGGTCTCAGGCGACACGAAGAATTTTTCGGCGGGTAGGCCGATGGCTTGGCGCGAGGCATCGATGAATTTTACGCCCGCTTCGCCGTGGCCCTTGGCGGTGCCTTGGACTTCCGCGATACCTTTGGCGATGATGGTCTTGCAGATGATCAGCTTCGGTTTGCCGTTCTTGCTGGTACGGGCCTGCGCCAGGGCCTCCGCAATCGGAGCTAATTCATTGCCCTGCTTGACGGTAAAGACTTCCCAGTTGGCTGCTTCGTAGCGTTTGGCCGTATCTTCATTTTGGGTCTTCGAGGCCATTGCGTCCAAAGTGACGTCGTTGGAATCGTAAAGCATGATGAGGTTATCGAGTCCGAAGCGTCCGGCGAAGGAGGCAGCTTCTTGGGAGATACCTTCTTGGAGGCAACCGTCTCCGGCGAGGCCGACCACGATATGGTCAAAGATCTTATGTTCGGCGGTATTAAAGTGCGCAGCGGCCATCTTGGCGGCGACGGCCATGCCGACGATATTTCCGGTGCCTTGACCGAGGGGCCCGGTGGTGGCTTCGACGCCTACCGTTTCCCCGAACTCAGGGTGACCTGGAGTCTTGGAATGCAGTTTGCGGAAGGCTTTTACTTCTTCGAGGGGTAGATCGAACCCTGCGAGGTGGAGCCAGCCGTAGATAAACATCGAGCCGTGACCAGCGGAGAGCACGAAGCGGTCGCGGTTGATCCATTGAGGGGCCGCGGGGTCATGGCGGAGGAAGTTGCCATAGAGTACGGCACCGATTTCAGCGGAGCCGAGGGGCAAGCCGAGGTGGCCGGAATGACAGGCGGCGACGGCGTCCATGGCTAAGCCTCGGGCTTCGGTGGCGGCACGGGAAAGGTCGGCGGAATTATTGAGCGACATGTTGCCTATCGGTAAGGAAAATATGGGTCGGATTCCAGCCTTGAATGAAGGGCAGGGAGCCTGCCAAATGGGCTTATGGCCGATAAAGAACTAGAAGAGGGCACCCGCTTGCGTTTGGACTTCGCAAAATTGCGTAAAATCGCCTCCGGACAGGCGGAGGTCATCCCCGCGGTCGCGCAAGATGCCCAAACCGGGGAAGTCCTGATTTTGGGCTATGTCAATGAGCTGGCCTTACAGACGGCGCTCAAGGAAAAGAAAGCGACGTTTTGGAGCACCTCGCGTAATGAACTTTGGATCAAAGGCCTGACCTCGGGCGATTTTTTGGAGCTGCTCGAAGTGCGCGTCAATTGTGAGCAGAATTCGATTCTTTATAAAGTCCGACCTGCTGGCCAAGGAGCCTGCCACACGAAGGAGAACGGTAAGGCGCGCTCGGGTTGCTACTATCGCCGCTTGCGGGCCGACGGCACGTTGGAGATCGTCTGAGCGTCAGCGCCGTCGGAGTCCCTGCAGGACGAGGTCCGTCTCGATGTCGAGCCGGACCACGAGCAGCTTCGTCTGGCGTGTGATGCGGTCGGTACCCGGTCGCGCGGCGAAGCCGAGCGCCTCGTAGTCGCCTTGTTTTTCCGTCAGGCGAGCGAGCGCCGCTTCGGCCTCGTCGCCGGTCCGATAGGCGAACGCGATCGTGGCGACGAGGAAGGCGCCGTCATCGCTTTCGCCGACGGCAATCGTGGCGGTCTCGGCTTGGCCGCCGGCTTCGATCAATGCGCGACCGAGCCAGCGTCGGCGTGAGGCAGTTTCCAGTAAGGCGCTCGCGGGTGCAGCGTGTACGAGGAGATAGCCATGCGGCACGCCGCGTAACTGCACGCGCGCGAGGCCGGGGATGACCTTGCCGCCGTAGGAAACTTTTGGGGTGTCTACGGTGAGTTCAGCCAGTTGTCCGGGGATGAAGCCGACGGTCACGCGCTGGGCTGAATTTGCCGCAGGGCGTGCTAGCTGTTCGCGCAGGCCAGCGCGCTGTTCCGGCCCGGCGAGTTCCGGTAGGGCTAGAATTACCGCGGTGGCGGTACGACGACCGACCATCTCCGCGGGAATGATGAGCGCGACCTCGCGGCTCCGCGGGTCAATGCGCAGACGGAGTTCTGCAGGGTCGAGCCAGAGCCAAGCCAGCGTGCTCGCCGACGCGAGGAGGACAAGTAGTAGCCACGGACGTCGCATCAGACCTTATTTGTCGGCAGGTGCCTTCGGCTTTTCCTTCTGCGCTTTCTCAATCGCGTGCACGATAGCTTTTACGGATTTTTCGGCAGAAAAATCGAGGTCGAGGGTCGACCGGTTGGCTTCGCCGCCTACGCGAATCTTTTGGATGATTTCTAAAAGCGTCTGCAAGTCTTCTTTCTCCGCGGGGGTCTTGTCATCATCATTCATGAGGCCCATCATGGCGAAGGCCTGTAATCCCTTGGCCTGCTTGCGTATACTCGTCGCTTTTTCCGCGCTGATGAAGTTGGCCGCAATCCTGAGTTGCAGGTCGGTGGCGCTTTCTCCGAGTACGACCGTGAGGTCATTGATGCCCGAGGTGTCATCCTTTATCTTCGCCCGAGTGGCATCGGCGTAGAGGAAAGCCCACCCCTTGGCGGCGGCGTCGAATTTGGCGCGCACCTCGCTCGGCAGCAATTCGGCCTTGGTTTTTTTCTCCAAGGCAGTGAGCGCCCGGTCGAGGAAATCCTTGCTGGCGATGGCGATCAGGTCGGTGGAAGTGACAACGAGGTAGGCCTCGCCGCCGCCGTCCTTGGGCCTCGGGCCGAAGATTGCGTCAAAGAAAGCCCTAGCTTCCCAGGCTTGGTATTTACCCGCCGGCGTGGACGGCACCTTGGCATCCTTGGCCGCGGCATTGATCTTGGCGGGGTCGAATTTACCGCGAATGAGAATCACGCCTTGGGCGTTTTTATCTGATACCTTGCCGTCCGCTCCAGCATAGACGCCAAGGACGACGGTGTGGATGTCTTTCCGAGTATCGATTCCGAGTTTATCTTTGGCTAATTTAGAGTCGATGTTCTGACCGGTATTAATCGGGCCGGCCTTTATGACCGCCTGTCCAAGCTGGGTGGTGGTGAAGGCTGCGAAGTCAAACCCCGCGATGGCGATCGCGCCAGCGGGCAGCCCGTCGGTGTTGAGGGCGCCGCGGGCGGGGACTAAAGCCAGGGCGAGGAACAGGATACAGGTCAGACGCTTCATGGGGTGGAAAATATGAGTAGGAGGCTGACCAGTTGCGACAAGTGGATTACCCTTTTTAGGGAAATAGGCACAAAAAAGGGGCGCCGAATAGGCGCCCCGGTGAGTGTGGATCTTAAATCCTAGGATTAGTATCCGCCACGGTCGCCGCCGCCGAAGCCGCCGGCTTGAAGGCGCTGGTCGTGGACATCGAATCTTTCGCCATTCAGACCGCGTTCGAATTGATCGAACGCGCACTGCCGGAAAACGGCAAAGACCAGAACATCGCCATCGTCGACGTCGGCACCACGATGATGAATCTTAATGTGCTGCGCAACGGCCAATCGATCTACATGCGCGAGCAGCCGTTCGGCGGCAATACCCTGACGCAGGAGATCCAGCGCGCTTTCGGCATGTCGCCGGAAGAAGCGGAAGCCGCCAAACGCACCGGTGGCCTGCCGGACAATTATGACGCCGAGGTGCTGGCGCCGTTCATGGATACGCTGGGACTGGAAGTCGCGCGCGCGCTGCAGTTTTTCTTCACCTCGACCCAATACAACCAGGTGAACCACATTCTGCTCGCCGGCGGCTGCGCTGCGATCCCGGGCATCGATGAAGTCACGACGCGCCGCACGTCGGTTCCCTCCATGATCGCCAATCCGTTCGCGAACATGGCGCTGTCGTCGAAAATCAGGCCGAAGAACCTCGCCACCGACGCGCCGTCGCTGATGGTGGCTTGCGGTCTTGCGATGCGGAGATTCGACGCATGATACGCATCAACCTACTGCCGCATCGCGAGATCCGGCGCAAACAGCAGCAAAAAGAATTCTTCATCATGGTCAGCGCCGTGGCGGGCCTCGGCGCGACCGTGTGGTTTGCGACCCACAGCTATCTGGGCGGCCAGCTCGAGGAGCAGAACGGGCGCAATACCTACCTCGAAACCGAAATTGCCGCGCTGGACAAGCAGATTGAAGAAATCAAGAAGGTCCAGGAACAAACCACCGCGTTGCTGCAGCGCAAGAAAATCGTCGAGTCGTTGCAGGCCAATCGCGCGGAAACGGTTTACCTGCTGGACCAGCTGGTGCGCCAGTTGCCGGACGGGGTGTACCTGAAAAGCGTCCAGCAAAAAGGCGCCCGGGTCGCCGTCAACGGCTTTGCCCAATCGAACGCCCGCGTCTCCACGTTCATGCGCAACCTGGAGTCATCGCCTTATCTCGAAAAGCCGAGCCTGATCGAAATTCACGCAATTCAGGACAAGACCTCGCGCCTGAGTGAATTCAGCCTCGCCGTATCGCTGGCGCGCAGCAAGGAAGACCCGGCAGCCGGCAAGAAACCGGCAGCCGCAGCCGGCGCCGCCATACCGACCGCGCAAGTCGTCGCACCTGGCGCTCCGGCCAAGGGCGCTCCCCCCGCGGAAACCAAAAAATGATGACCTTAGACGATCTCCGGCGCCTCGACCCCAAGAGCATCGGCAGCTGGCCGGCGCTGCCCAAGCTCGGCATCCTGTTGCTCGCGTTCATCGGCATTATCGTCGGCAGCTACTTTCTGGACTGGCAGGGGCAACTCGAGTCGATTGACGCCTCCCTGAAAAAAGAACAGACGCTGCGCACCACGTTCATCGACAAGAAGAAGCAGGCGATCGATCTCGACGCTTACCGCAAGCAGCTGGCCGATATCGAGAAATCGTTCGGCACGCTGCTCAAACAACTGCCCAGCAAATCCGAGATGGAAGCCTTGCTGACCGACATCAACCAGGCCGGGCTGGGACGTGGGCTTCAATTCGAATTGTTCAAACCCGCGGCCAACGAGACGCTGTCCGAGTTTTACGCGGAACTGCCGATCAGTATCAAGATCACCGGCAGCTACCACGACATGGGCGCCTTCGCGAGCGACATTTCGAAACTGTCGCGCATCGTGCTGTTGAACGATGTCAGCCTCGCCCTGAGCCCCAAGGAGGGTGGATTGACGATGGACGCGATCGCGAAGACTTACCGCTATCTCGACGAAGAAGAGATTGCGAAGGCGAAGAAAACCGCCAGGGACAAAGCGGGCAAAGCAGCGGCGGCCAAAAAATGATCCGGCGAATTCTTGTTCCAATGTTGATTTGCCTGGGCCTCGCGTCCTGCGGCGGGGAATCGTATTCGGATCTGCGGCAGTTCGTGAAAGAATCGGAAAATCTGCCGCGCGGCAGAATTNNAATTCCGCCGCTGCCCGACGTCAAGCCGTACGAGCCTTTCACGTATGACGCCTACAACCTGGTCGATCCGTTCAAGCCGCGCAAGATCGAGCCGCCGAAGACCCTCGCCGGCGGCGGTATCCAGCCGGACCTCGCGCGCCGCAAAGAACCGCTTGAAGCGTATCCGCTGGAGAACCTGCGCATGGTCGGCACGCTGCAGCAGAACAAGGCGACCTACGCGCTGGTGAAAAGCCCGGACAACAACCTGTTCCGGGTCAAGTCCGGCAACTATCTCGGACAGAATTTCGGCCTGATCACCGAAATTTCGGAATCGACGATCAAGTTGAAGGAAATCGNNNGGACCGAGCGTGTCAGCACGCTGACGCTGGCAGAGGATGCAGGCAAATGAATCGGTGCAGCAGTAGTGGCCGCAACTACCGCATCAGCGACCGGCCGAACATATCTGGAGGCATTATGAAATTCTCGGACAACTTATTGAAAACGGTGCTTGGCCTTGTGCTTGCAGTCAGCGTCGGCTTGACCGCGAATTTCGCGGCCTGGGCGCAAAGCGCGAACCCCGAAGCCAACGGCATCGAGGCGATAACCGTGGCCGGGCAGCA
>DKND01000052.1:4687-4824 GCA_002470605.1 Opitutia bacterium UBA7397 | reverse complement strand
CCGGCAAAGGTGAAGAAACAAGAGACCTATCTCAAGCCGGGGATCGTTTCCAAGAACGCTAATATCTACGGATTCCTTTGGACGCCCGCGGCCTATGTCTGGTATCTGAACAATAAGATTATTTTCAAACTGGATAA
>DKND01000052.1:1208-4542 GCA_002470605.1 Opitutia bacterium UBA7397 | reverse complement strand
GCCGAAAGTCCGGCTGCGAAGATGAAAGTGACCTTCGAAGATCAGTTCGAAGAATCTGCCTTGGATGCGACGAAGTGGACCTATGAGGGGAATTCTGACGCGGTTTCTTTTAAGTCCGGAAAACTACTCATCGATGTGAAGCAACGCCCTGAGGGCCTAAACGGGGGAGGGCTGTCTACGCGTGGAAAATTTTCCCAAGTCCAAGGCTACTTCGAGGCCTCGGTGCGCATGGGTCTTTATAAAGGTCACCATTGCGGCTATGTCGTAAAATCCGAGAGCGATAAGGAGCTGCCGTCCGCTAATTTTCTCTTCGAAGGCTTTGGCGAAGATAAGCTTCGGATATGGGGTCGCCTGGCCACTGCGAAGGGCGTAAAGGATTTAGAGTCCGCCAAGAAGGAATCATTTCTCCGTCCGGGTGTGATCTCAAAATCTTTCCATACTTACGGTTTTCTCTGGGTGGAGAAATCCTGCACCTGGTATTTGGACGGCAAAAAAGTATTCCAAGCCCCACTGGCGGAGGTCGTCAAGGCGGGCATGGTGCTTTCTTTCGGCAATTGGGTGTCCGAATTTGAGAAAAAAGACATCACGGCCAAGACGCAGAATGATCCGATTGAGGTGGATTGGGTGAAGGCCTATAAGTGAGCGGTTAGCGATAAAAGAAGATTGCCTGTCGCCTGCCCTCCGCATCCTGCGGGGTGTTCGCCATGGCTTCCTCTTTCGATAAAAATAACCCATTTGCTGCCAGCCTCATCGATCGCCGGCGGCTCAGCTCGCCCGCGAGCCAAAAGGATACCCAGCATTTCTCCGTTTCGCTGGTCGGCAGCGGCCTGACCTATGCTTGTGGGGATTCCCTTGGCGTCTTCCCTGTCAACAATCCCGCGGCGGTCACCGAGCTCTTGAAAGCTGCGGGCTTTTCGGGGGACGAGCCGGTGACCCTGCCCAAGGATACGGCTTCGATTTCTTTACGCGAAGCTCTGTCGAAGCGGCTCGCGCTCAATGGTCCGACTTACAAGTTCGTCCAGTTGTTCCATGACCGTACCGTTGACGAAGCCCAGAGGGCGCAACTCTCGGCCTTGTTGGCCGAGGCTGATCCAGAAAAAAAGAAAGCGTGGATCGAGCAGCGCGAATACGTCGATTTGTTTAACGAATTTCCTGCCGCCCATTTGCAGGCCCAAGAGCTGGTGGAGCTCATGCGTAAGCTGATGCCACGACTTTATTCGATCTCCTCGGCACCGTCCAAGTTTCCCGACGAAATTCATCTGACGGTCGCGGTCGTCCGTTACGAAACCAATGGGCGGAAGCGCGAAGGGGTCTGTACGACTTACCTCTCGGAGCGGGCCCGCCTGGGACAGGCTGATCTGCCGGTGTTCGTGGCCGAATCGCATTTCGGGTTACCGGAAGACGATAATGTCCCGGTGATCATGGTGGGGCCCGGTACCGGTGTGGCTCCGTTCCGCAGTTTTGTCATGGACCGAGCCACGCGAGGCGCGAAAGGTCGCAACTGGCTTTTCTTCGGCGATCAGCGCAAGGAGCACGATTTTCTTTATGCCGATGAATGGGCGGAGTATTTGCAATCAGGCGTCTTGACCCGTTTGGATACGGCCTTCTCCCGTGATCAGGCGACCAAGGTCTATGTCCAGGATCGCATGCGTGAAAACGCCGCAGAGTTGTGGCGTTGGATTTCCGAAGGGGCTTATTTCTACGTGTGCGGCGATGCCAAGCGGATGGCCAAGGATGTGGATGCTGCTTTGCATGCGCTGGTGGCTGAGCATGGGAAAATGACTCCGGAAGCCGCTGTCGATTGGGTGAAGCAGTTCAAGAAAGACGGCCGTTATCAGCGTGATGTTTATTGATGGGAGCGGGGTAGGGATGCGTGCACGGGCCTAAGGTCTGGCCCGATTTTCGCCACTTGCCACGGAGCAGTTTTGCTCTCACATAAGTGGCTGATGCATCTCACGCACACTCCTCGCGTCGCCCTCGTCACCGGAGCCGGTCGCGGCATCGGTAAGGCCATCGCGGAACGTCTCGCGAGTCACGGCCATACCGTACTCTGCGTTTCCAAATCTGAAACTTGTGTCGCGGTCGCCCATGATATCCTGGCCAAAGGATTGAAGGCGAAAGCCTTTCAGGTGGATGTCTCGGACCCCGTTGCCGTCGCCAAGGCCTGTGAGCAAATCAACGCTGAGTTCGGCGCCGTAGAAATCTTGGTGAACAATGCGGGTATCACCCGTGATAAGCTAGTCATGGCCATGTCCGATCAGGACTGGAACGACGTTATTTCGACCAATCTTTCTTCGGCGTTCTATTGGGTAAAGGGACTTGTCCGCCCGATGACCAAGAAGCGCTGGGGCCGCATCATCAGCATTTCCTCGGTGACTGGGGTGCAGGGTAACGCGGGTCAGGCCAACTACGCTGCCGCCAAGGCAGGACTCCATGGTCTAACGATGACGCTCGCCCGCGAACTCGCCGGGCGCTCGATCACGGCAAACGCCGTCGCCCCGGGTTTCATTACCACCGACATGACCGGGGAGCTTTCGGATGAGATTAAGCAAAAAATCTTGGGCGTTATTCCCTTGGGACGATTTGGCTCAGTAACCGACATTGCCGCTATGGTTGACTATCTGGCCTCGGAAGAAGGGGGCTATATCACCGGGCAGGTCTTTTCGGTTGACGGTGGTATGGCTATCTGACACCCAGAAAACAACCAAAACACCTTTTATTATGCCTGAAAACATCGAACAACGCGTCAAGGACATCATCGTCAAGCAGCTCTCGGTCACCCCTGAGCAATTGACAGCCTCAGCCACCTTCCAGGGTGACTTAAAGGCCGACTCCCTTGACCTCGTCGAGATCATCATGGCCTTCGAGGACGAGTTTGGAATCACGATCCCTGAAGATAAGGCCGCCGGGATCAAGACCTTGGGTGATGCTATTGAGCACATCAAGGCCAACGCCAAAAAGTAACCCGAAACGGGCTACCTCTTAGGCCCGTCCTTGTGAGCACCGACCGCAAAACTCGCCGTGTAGTCGTAACGGGCATTGGTTGCCTGTCTTCCCTTGGGCCGGATACGGCGACCTTCTGGGATGGCTTGATCAAAGGACGTTCGGGAATCTCACGCGTAACCCGTTTTGACCCGACGGATTTCCCTTCCAAAGTGGGCGCGGAAATCCGCGACTTTGACGCCTCCAAGTTCATGGACGCGAAAGAGGCCAAACGGAATGACCGCTACACCCAATATGCCGTGGCAGCTTCGCGGATGGCCATCGAAGATGCCAAGGTTGATGTCACCAAAATCGATTCCGAGCGCTTCGGCGTGATCATCGGTTCGGGCAT
>DKND01000052.1:0-1143 GCA_002470605.1 Opitutia bacterium UBA7397 | reverse complement strand
ATCGAGTTCCAGGCGAAGTCCGTAAACTTCGGCGTCGTCTCCGCTTGCGCCTCTGGTTCGCATGCCTTGGGCGAAGCTTTACGTCATATTCGGGATGGGCACGCGGACATCATGCTCTCCGGGGGTTCCGAAGCGGCGATCACCCGTCTCGGCTATGCGGGCTTCTGTAATATGAAGGCCATGTCGACCGACTTTAATGACACGCCGGAGAAAGCTTCCCGTCCTTTTGATAAGTTGCGCGACGGTTTCGTGATGGGCGAAGGTTCGGGCGTCTTGGTTATCGAGACGCTTGAGCATGCCCAAGCTCGCGGCGCCCGCATCTATTGCGAACTCGTCGGTTACGGAGCCACGTGCGACGCTTATCACATCACCGGCCAGGACCAAGAAGGCAAGGGCTTGGCCCTCTGCCTAAATCGCGCCTTGGCCGAAGCCGGTATTGAGAAATCCGAAGTGGGCTACATCAATGCCCATGGCACTTCGACTTCGATTAACGACCGTTGCGAGACGCTTGCGATCAAGCGCGTCTTCGGTGAAGCCGCTCGCCAGATTTCAATTTCTTCGACCAAGTCGATGACCGGTCACTTGTTGGGTGCTGCCGGTGGCGTCGAGGCTGCGGCTTGCTGCCTGGCGATTCACCACGGCATCATCCCTCCGACCATCAATTACGAGAATCCAGACCCCGATTGCGATTTGGATTATACTCCGAACGTGGCCAAGGTCCGTAAGGTGGACGTGGCGATCTCGAACAACCTCGGTTTTGGCGGACATAACGCCTCGCTGATTTTCAAGCGTTTCAAAAGTTAAGTCGGGTTTCCGTCAGCCATTTGGGCTGGATTGAAACTTTCACCCGCTTTTGGTGTATAACCTCGTAGACCTTACCCATGGCCCTTCGCCCTATTTTTCTCGCTGCTCTGACGGCGATGACCCCTTTCCTTTCGGCGCAGACGCCTCCGGTTGCGCCCAATCCTTCGGTGCGGGTCCGTACCGTCGTTTCGCATCCGAAGACGACCGGCAAGACTGATGTGATCAGCACGCCGACGATCACGACGGCTTCGGGTTCCGAGGCCCGCGTCACTATCGCCGGAAAGCCTGATGCCAGCGGTAAGGTCGAGAATGCGATGGAGATGACGGTCACCCCGACGG
>DKND01000090.1:47260-48695 GCA_002470605.1 Opitutia bacterium UBA7397 | reverse complement strand
CCGGCGAGGGTCGAACCAAGCAATTCGCCGCTAAAAACCTCTTCGATCTTGGAGCGAGTTGGAGTGGGCCCAGCTGCTTCTTTTTTCACGGAACGTTCCCACTTTTCAGACTCAGGCACAAAGAGACGAATGAGCAAAGTAAGGATGGCCGGGGAGGCACCGATCAAGAAGTGGATCCGCCAGGAATGACCATCGGCCGGGTAAGCCAAAGCGACGCAACCCACCAGGACCATCCCAAGGTTCGCCGCCACACCGATGGCAGCGGCCATCTTAGAACGATGCCGTTCGGGCCAGGCTTCCATCACCAGCGCGACGCCCAAGGCCCATTCGCCGCCCATGCCTAAGGCCGCCATGAAACGCGCACCGGCAAGGTGAGTCGGATCGGTCGCGAAATAACAGACCCCGCTGAAGATTGAGTAGAACAGAATACTGAACGACATCGCCTTCACGCGGCCGATGCGGTCTCCGAGCCAACCGAAGGCCGCGCCACCCAGTGCGGCGCCGATCAAGAAAGCGGAAGTGATCCAACCCATCCATCCGCCCACCCAGCTATTGATTGCGCTGGAGCCCAAGGCCGCGACATCAGAGGGCACCATACTCTTCAGCGCGGGTCCGGCGAGCGTCGGGAAAAGCGCTTGCTCATAACCATCCATCATCCAACCCATGAAGCCCGCGAGGAGCGTCATCTGCATTCCACGGGTGATCGCGTCTTTCGTGGAGACAGGGGAATGAACTTCTTTCATCGAGATAGGGGTGAGTCGCACCAAGCAACATCATACATCTGAGCGGATTTCGTCTGGGCTACAAGGAACGAATGAGGGCCACGCTTTGGGGCTGGGATATTTCCCTTAAAACATCCAAAATGACATCAGACCATGAGCACCCCGTTGCATCCCGAGCCCACTACGATGATACGCCGTCAGCGTAAAATCGAAGGGAGTTCTGCTATCCTCCTACCCTTCCATGCAAACGGCGATATCGACTGGGCAGGTTTCACTGCACACGTCCGCCGCACCGTCGCCGCCGGGCTAGCTCCGGCCGTCAACATGGACACCGGTTATGGCAATCTCATCGATGACTCGATCCGCCGACGTGCCCTACAAATCACCCAAACAGAAACGGCCGGTAAATGGTATGTCGCGGGCGCCTTCGTCCTTGATAAGCCTGGGGATGCCTTCGACCTCGGTGCTTACGCTCGTCAGATAGAGATGATTCAGCAACACGGCGGCACCCCAGTCATCTTCCAAAGCTACGGACTGACCTCCCAGACAGATGATAAAATCGTGGAAGCCTATGCCGCCATCGGTCATCACGCCCCGCGTTTCGTCGGCTTCGAACTCGGACAGATGTTCGCCCCCTTTGGAAAGATCTATTCCTTGGACGTCTACCGTGGGCTCATGGACGTAAAACAATGCATCGGCGCGAAGCATTCCTC
>DKND01000090.1:38903-47166 GCA_002470605.1 Opitutia bacterium UBA7397 | reverse complement strand
CCAGAGGCCTTCGCCTTACGGGATAAGGCCTGGGAAAAAGGCGAGGCGTCATTTTACGAAATCAATGACCTTTTGCAGTATCTCGGCTTCCTCGCCTTCCGCCCGCCCGTACCCGCCTACAAACATTCCGCCGCCATGTTCCTGAAGCTCCGCGGATGGCTCGAATGCGATGACACCCATCCGCTTTCGGCCAAGCGTCCGGATTCTGACCGCGAAATCCTGGCGGATATCGCCAAACGCATCGCCGCCCTCAGCTAAAACTATGTCCGAACCTTTCAAACTCACCCGCGTCGCGTCGCTTAAGACCGTCGCGGATTTCCGCGCCCATTGCGCATCCATCGGGATCGAACTGCCGATTGAAGATACTATCGAAGCCGGAGCGGGCAACCCCCTCTCCCAGCCTATCTCTCAGAATAAAATCAACGGGAAGACCATCGGTAACCGCATCGCAATTCATCCCATGGAAGGTTGGGATGGGACGACTACCGGGGGCGTCTCCGAAGAAATGAAACGCCGCTGGCAACGCTTCGGCGCCAGCGGTGCCAAACTCATCTGCGGGGCGGAGGCCATGGCCGTGCGGGCGGACGGTCGTGCCAACATGAACCAACTCATCATCAACGATGAGAACAAAGCAGGCATCACCGAACTCGTCGGCATCCTCAAAGCCGAACACCTCGCCCGCTGGGGCTCGACGGATGATCTGGTCATCGGCTTTCAGCTCACGCACTCGGGACGCTTCTGTCGTCCCAACGATAAGAAACGCTGGGAATCACGCATCGCCTACCGTCACCCGATCTTAGACAAGAAGTTTAACGTCACTTCCGACGATCAGGTCCTTACCGATGCCGATGTCGAAGAATTGATCCGTTGTTATATCAAGGCCGCCCGAGTAGCCCGGGAATGCGGTGCCGACTTCGTGGACATCAAGCACTGTCACGGCTATCTGCTGCATGAATTCCTCAGCGCCCACACCCGACCTGGCAAGTTCGGGGGCTCCTTCGAAAACCGGACTCGCATCCTGCGCGACATCATCGCCGGCATCCGGGCCGAAGGTAATCCCATTGATATCGGGGTGCGCCTCAGCCTCTTCGATTTCGTGCCTTTTCGTCCGGACCCGGCGCTTTCGGTTCCAGGGCGACTCGGCCCCGGCATCCCCGAAGAGCATGCGCATCTCCTTCCCTACCGTTTCGCCTTTGGGGCGAACCCGGAAAAACCCACGCAACCCGACCTATCCGAAACCTTTCAATTCGTGAACATGTTAGGCGAACTTGGGGTTAAGATTCTGAACACCTCCGCGGGCTCGCCCTATTATAATCCGCACATTCAACGCCCGGCGGCCTACCCGCCGAGCGACGGTTATCAGGCCGCGCACGACCCTTTGATTGATTTGGCCCGTCAAGTGGATGCCGTTCGTCAGGTGAGATCCCGGGCGCCGAGCAGCCTGATCATCGTCAGTTCCGGCCTGAGTTATATCCAAGAATACCTGCCGCACCTTGCCCAATTCATTCTACGCAACAAGTGGAGCGATGCCATCGGCGTTGGTCGCGCCGTGCTCAGCTACCCCAGCATGCTGGCGGATGCGGCGAAGAACGGCGCAATGGAGACCAAATTCATCTGCCGCACCTTCAGCGACTGCACGACCGCGCCGCGCAACGGGCTCATCTCTGGGTGTTACCCGTTAGACAAATTTTATACTGCCAAAGCCGAATTCCAGCAGCTCAAAGAGATCAAGAAAAACGTCGGAGCCTGAATGATCACGGACGCTCGAAGATGAGCAAGTGCTGCCAAGGTAAATCGGGCTTGTTCACCACGAACCTGAAGCCAGCCGCTTCGAATTCCTTACGTGCCTGGGCCTCGGTCATCTTGTGATGAGGCTTGATGGGGACGTGCGGATCTTCGGCTCGGTATTCCAGGAGATAGATGCGTCCCTTGGAGCGCAGGGCGCGACGCAAGGAGGCCAGCATTTCGATCGGGTGGTCGAATTCGTGATAAGCATCGACCATCAAGGCGGCGTCAAGAGAGCCGTCGGGTAGTTTGACGTCTTCAATGGTACTCAGGTGAGGCTGCACATTCTTTATGCCCAGCTTCATGGATTCCTTCGTCAAAAAATCAATCATCTCGGGCTGGATATCGACCGCGACAACCCTTCCGCGCGGAAGCTGCCGGGCGATTCGGAAAGAATAATAGCCCGACCCGGCGCCGATGTCCGCGATGACGGCGTCTGGCGCCAGCTCCAAGGCGGCAATTGCCTTGGAAGGGGCCTCTTCTTTCTCGCGATCGGAGCGTTCGAGCCAGCCGATACCCGGATGGCCCATCACCTGGGCGATTTCGCGACCTTGATAGACCTTACCGATGCCATCGGGAGAAGGCGGACAGACCTCGTAGCCTAGCTTAGCAGCTGGCAAATCGGGCGTGGCGGAAACCGGTCTAGTCCAAAAATAGAGACCGAAAGCCATGCTCAACAACATGACCGAAGAAATCAGTGGATGACGGCGGAGCATCTGGAGAGTTTTACGTCAAAGCCGACAAGGGGCAAGACTCCCGATGGATTCACTTCAATTAGACACAAAAAAGGGCCGAACAAAGTTCAGCCCTTTAAAAGGAAAAGTATGGGTAATTACTTCTTCGCTGGGGCGTTGCACTTTTCGCAAACCTTGCCGTCAGCCGCAGCCTTGACGCAGCAAGGATGTTGGCATTTTTCGCCCTTTTTATCGGCCTTATCGCAGCAACCACCGGCCTTAAACTTCGAGGACTCTTTGGTCGTCGTAGCTGGTTTGACATCAGGCGAAGGAGAGGCTGCAAAAGCGACCGAAGCGCAGACTAGGGCGATAACCAGCATAGAGGTGAGTTGTTTCATGGTAGGTAAACGTTGGTGCAAAGCTGGAAATACACAATTTGATTTCACTAATTTATCAGGCCGCGAACCAGCCCGCCGCGGCGCCCAGGGCGACCAAGAGGAGGATGTTCGTCTTTTTAAAGTAAAGGGCGGCACCCGCGGTGGCTGAAATCAAGAAAAAGACCAGGGTCATCTGCGAGAGCAGCAGAGAAAGCCCCAGCCAAAACACAGCACCCGCGGCGGCGGCGGTCACCAGCCCGATCACATCATGGAAACGAACATCCCCCACCCCCTCGTCAGCCAACGGAGCGGCGGCCAGCAAGATCAGCGTGGAACAACTGAACGTAAAAATCGCCGGCACCAGGAGACCGACCAAAGCGGCCATCCAGCCGCCACCCATGCCGAGGCTGCCATTATAACCAGCCATGCAACCGATAAAACTACCGGCGAGCAGCAGCGGACCAGGAGTGATTTCACCGACCACCAACGCGTCGCCAAAAACAGGCTCCTTGAACCAGCCATAAGTTTCGACCGTGCGTGCTTTCCAAACCCCCATCGCGGCGTAAGCACCGCCAAAAGAAGTCAGCACCGCGATCAGAGAAACCTCGGCAAGTTTAACGACACCGGAGTCGTGGCCGAAAATCGCCCAAAGCGCCAAGAAGACGGCACCGACCGGAATCAGGAAACGCAGCACCCGGATGGCGGCAGACTTCAAGACTTCGGATGTTTCAGGCACGGCCTCTTCATCCGGCGGACGGATATACCAAGCATAGAGACCTGCCGCGACCGCCATGAAGGCGAAGGGGGCGCTGTAATACATGCCTATCGCAGTGACACCTGCGACTGCTCGGCGAGGCGTATCGAAAAGAGCGGTCTTAAACAGACGGTAAGCCATGACCAGAATGATACCAGCAACAGCAGCTCGGGCGCCAGAGAGCGCACCGCCGACCAGAGGACGTTGACCAAACTGGTGGTATAAAAATGCTAAGACGGCACAACAAAGCAGACCGGGAATCACAAAGAATAACGTGGCCAAAACGGCACTGCGCCAGCCACCCTTCTTCCAGGCAATCCAAGCGACCAGTTGCTGGGCTTCGGGGCCGGGCAAGAACATGCAAAGCCCTAAGGCGCGGGAGAATTGTTCTTGCGACAACCAGGAGCGCTTTTCAACGCACTCCTGTTCAAGGGTCGCAATCTGAGCGGCCGGGCCGCCCAGCGAAGTCGCGCCCAAGCGCAACCAAAGGAGCCAATCGGACAGGGGCATCATGAGATTAAAAAAACCAAACCCATCCACGAAGCGAACCTAAAACAAAAAGGGCCGACGTTAGTCGGCCCTTATGGATGGAATGAAAAACTTCTTACTTCTTATCGCACTTCTTATCCGATTTCTTAGGCTCGATCTTCGAAGTTTTCTTACGATCGCCATCTTTATCGTCATCCTTGTCGCCGCGTTTTTCGCAACCACCCTTAGGGTTAACAACTGGAGGAGAAGGAGGCGTAGTCGGAGTGGTCGTTGTTCCACCCGCAAAGGCGATGGCGCAGGTGAATAAACCGAGGAGGAGAGCGAAGAGTGACTTCATAGTAGTTACATTTATGGAGGCATATCGGCCGGTGGCAACCCCGTAAAAGCCTGTCACCCCCGATTAACCGTTCCGTAACGGAAGGGTTAAAAGTACAAAAAATCCTGGTAAGAGGCCTTCACCGAGGCCTCCCTTTCGACCCATCCCCCACGCTATTGCGCAGTTGCGACCCCGCCTAAACGGTATTAATAATATAAAAGTGCCCCGTCGGACCCGAAAAGAGCCTCCCAACGACCCCATCAGGCGATCCGGGTTCAGCCTCATCCTCGCGCTCACCGTCATGGCCATGTTGGTCATGACGGTCATCATCGTGGCCTCTTTTCTTTCGGTCGAAGCAAGGCTCACGAGCAACCAACATTTGGCAATCAGGGCCAAGTTGAATAGCGTGGTCGCGCTGCGGTTGGCCCTGGGACATTTACAACAAGAGGCCGGCCCTGATCGACGAGCGACGGCCCGGGCCGACATTACTCAACCCGGAACGTCCGCAGCTGGCCTGCGTAACCCGATGTGGACGGGCGTCTGGCGTACCGACAGACCCAACCAACCTCCGAGCTGGCTGGTGAGCGGCAAGGATCCAACCTTCGCGGGTAGCCAGTCGGTTTCGCTCTCGGGGGCCGATCTTCTGCCGACGACATCAGCCTACCCGACGGCGACTTGGTTGCCGTGGGAGACGGATTACGGTAGCGCCTTACCGTCCTCCGACAGCCTCGTCACCCTTGTCGGCATATCCAGCGCCTCGTGGGCGGAAACTCGGCTCCCCAATGATGCCGTGGGCGACAAGCCCAGCGGCATCGTCGTCGTTCCTAAACTTGAGATACGCGAAAACGATGGCACGGGCTATCGGGTCAACGGCCGCTACGCTTATTGGATTGGCGATGAAGGCATCAAAGCCCGCATCAACCTAACGGACCCGCGAAGCACGAACAGCGCGGGTTCGGCCGGCAATCTGGCGGCGCTACGCAGCCCTCTCAATCCCGCCCTCGAGCTCCTGAGCGGTTTCACAAGCCTCTCGACCAATGCGGATTTTCCAAAACTAAACACTAACCGGGACCTGCTCCTCCTGAGTAATTCGCCCAGCTTAGGTAGCACGCAACGGCTCTTTCATGATATCACCACCAACGCCTCGGGGGTCATCGCTGATTCCTATAACGGTGGATTAAAGCGCGACCTCTCGCTGGCCTTCGAACTCTCGGATGCCGAATTCACCAAGACCGAATTCGGCTCCAGCTTCGATACCCCCGTCACCTCCACGGAGAACGGCTTTTCTATCGAGCGGATGCAAATTCCGCTTAGCGGTAACATCATCCAAGTCGCACCGGTCTTCAATCGGCTGACGCCGGAAGGAAAGAATCTCCGTGGCCCTACTTGGTGGGCCTTGCGAGATTACCACCGCCTCTACAAGCAACTGGGATGGGATGCTTCTGGCGTCCCCTCACTGCAGGCGCGGACCCTATTTCCGAACGCCGGAAATATCCACACCATGTCGGACACCACCCCGACCGATAATACCACCCTGAGGCAAAGACAGTACCTCTACTCATCCATTTATACGGGCGATCGCGTTACCCTTAATCCGAATGTCACCGACCTGGGTAAAATCGATGAGCCTAATAGTGGCGCGAACTCCAATTTATCCAAGTGGCAGCAAGACCCTACGCCGATTCCCCGTCCCGTCAATTGTGCCGCCAGCCCTTATGTCTACCGCGTCTTCCTCGTATTTAGTTTCAGTAAAACGACCGTAACCGCCACCCCGGCCAAATATAATTACGGCCTTAATGTTACACCCGTTGTCGTTTTACATAACCCCTATAATATTAAGCTAAAGTCTACGCCCCCTGCCGGCTACTCCGCGCTAGCCCTTACTTTTACGGAATGGAATAACTGGACGTTTTCCGTCACCCAGACAACCAAAGACGCGAAAGGTAAGACCGTAACCAAGCCTGCGTATAATTCTCTCCTCAGCAGTTATTACGCACTCGCGGGTGGAGGCATCGTGAATGAGAGCGACATGTTCCGCGTCTGCCTGAATTCTTTTGAAATCGGCCCCGGTGAATACAAAATCTACTCGCCCAAAGCCGGCTACCAAGCCTGGTCGCACGTCGTCACGCTGGAAAACGCCTTAAATTATAACGGCGGCTTTGCGGATGATACCATCGACTGGGCGATTTTATGGCCAGGCTGGACAGCATTGGCCACCGACACATTCGAGCTCAGCATCACCACTTCAAGCATCAGCCCAAAGTCGAGTAACTTCCGGACCCGGGCCTCCTTCGCTTGTTGGCCAGGTGATGAAATTCACGACGGAACATCGACGGCCTTTCCGGTCACCACCTCCTTCGATCTTTACAATAAATCCAGCGAACTAACAGAATTAACCTATCGAAACATCACCGATGCCATCAATGGCAAGGCCGCTCCTTTAAAAAAACCATTGGCATCGTTTAAAGAAAAAATCATCGGCGGAATCGCCCAACCCGGTGACGTCATTGCGGTTATTGAATTATCCGGAAAAACAGCAGTCAATTCGAGCGTCCTGAACCTTGGCGTCAATCCGACCACACCCGCGGGTGCGTTTCCACTCTTCAGCCACTCCAATCCCATGGCCCCTGTGACCCGGGCGGATGGAGCCGGAAGGTTCGACAACATCGAAGGCCATGGTTACGCTGGCGCCTCCCCCAGCTACCGGCTGAACGTCAGTACGCCTTCCAACGGCTGGCAGGATCTGATCCAAGCAGACACCATTCTCACCGGCAACACCTTCGGCGGCTACGCTAACGTCAAAAGCGGCACGCTCGTCGGCAGCCTGGGCAGTATCCACACCGAAATCCCGCTCGTCGCCCCAACCTCGCTCGGCCAATACGCACACGCAAATTTCGGCATGCGCGATCAACAACCGCTGCTTTGCATCGGCAATAGCTTCTCCACTCCGCTCATATCAGACGAGACCAAGACTTACGAAACCAATACGGCAAAGAATTGGACCGATTATGATGCGAGCTACTTACTGAACAACGCCCTTTGGGATGGCTTTTACCTCTCTGGAGCGGCCCCGGATATGAAAATGATAAACACCCCGGCCATCGCCCCTCAACCCTCCGACCCCACGGAGAGCCCACTGAAAATCAGCCCATACACAACGGCCGAAAAACGCAACCTGACTAAAGTCCTCGATGACTTTTGCGGCATCACCGATCCCGACCTCGGCAACCCAAGATTTCTCAGCAACCCAAGATTCCGATTGATCGCCTCAGGCCAACTCGCTCGCAGCGCGGTCGGCGATTATAAACGCTCGGCCAGCGTCTTGCTCAACGACGGAGCTTTTAACGTCAATTCGACTTCCGTCGAAGCTTGGACGGCCTTCTTAGGTTCGGCGAAAAAACTCGCTTATGCGCAATACGGCAGCGGACTGCCAACGGCGACGAGCAACGCCCGTTTCCCCCGAGCGCAGAAACCCGGCACAACGACCATCGCCACCGGAGCGATGGACGAGATCACCCAATCGAACTGGCAAGGCTTCTGCAACCTGAGTGACGACCAGATCAAAGCGCTCGCCAAAGCGATCGTGAAAGAAAACAAATCCCGCTTCCAAATCCTCACGCGGACGGAACGCGACTACTCCGGCGCGATCAATGCACCGACCAACCGCCTATTCCGCGGATTAAGTAAAGCCGCCACCCCCTACCTCGGATTAGCGGAGTTTATCAACCGCTTCTTGATAAATAGCACCCCATGGGCCTCGCATGGCGGCGCCCTGCAAGCCGCCATCTACCGAGTCGATAACCCACCGGCGACCACGCCTTTGACCCCCAGCGCCGGCCTCACGGACCGCCTGACCAAGAGTTACACC
>DKND01000090.1:28410-38873 GCA_002470605.1 Opitutia bacterium UBA7397 | reverse complement strand
CGCCGTTCGTCAACCCCACCAACATCGAGAGCTACGAAGAAAATTCCCCGACCACCAATCGTACCCACGCGGCGATGGGTACCCCGGGAAATCTTTTACAAAGTGATCTGTTGCAGAGCCTCGGTTGCGCGATGGCGACCCGTTCCGACACCTTCCTGCTCCGGGTCTATGGCGAAGCCTCTTCGATCGAAGGCGCCATCGGTAAGAACTGGATCGAAGCCGTCGTCCAACGCCTTCCGGAATTCATCGACCCCGCGGACGCACCGGAAACGCCCCTAAGCAGCCCGACCTTTTCAGTGACCAATAAATCACTCGGCCGTCGCTTCAAAATCATCTCTTATCGCCACCTTAAACCCGATGAAATTTAACTTTCTACTCGCTAGCTGCCTGTCACTCATCGCCTCCCGGGCGGAGGAACCTAAGCCCGTGGAAGTCGAAGCCCACCTGCAATTGCTTTCAATGAGCGGCGTCATCCTCCAACACGGCTACCTGGACGATAAGAAAATAAAACCGCTCGATATCATGAGCGCCTGCTTCACGCCTGAATTCACTTATCACGGCAAAGCGCGTTTTGAAATCCTCCCCTACAAAGAGGAGGAAACCGAAGAAGAGGTTAAATCAAAAAAAGACGCACCGCCGACCGCGCCCTTGGCCTGGATTGACCTGCCGACGACTCCGGGGCCGCATCATCTGCTATTGCTCATCCGCCCCGAACCAGGCCAAAGCGGCATCAAAGCCGTCGCCAACGACGCGAAAGCATTCCCGCCGGGTAGCATGAAAATATTCAACCTCTGCTCGTTTCCGGTCGAAATACACAATCCTCAGCAACGCACGCTCATCCAAGCCAGCGCCTCGGCCTTGATCCGCCCTCGGGTCGCCCAAGGGAAATATTTCGATAGCGAAATCCACTCACTCGAAGACGGGGTAGATCGTCTCGGGTATAACCTACATTATTTCCACATGGATAGCCTAAGGACGCTTTACTTCATTTTTCCGGGAGAAAAAGGTACCGGGCAGATCATGCTCAAAGGTATCGAAGACCAGCAAGCCACACCCGACCCAGCCGCGAACGAGGCTGAACCCAAGAAAAAAAACCAGAAGTAACCGGCGGTCAGTAAGCGTAGCGCCAATCCAGGATTTCCGCCTGCGGCAAGCGCCGGCCCTGCCAGCGATTCCATTGCAGCTTGACGGCCAAATCAACCGGGCGACCCGCCTCAGGCATCCGATCCGCCATCCGCCAGGCAACGAAGTTCAACCGGCGACCGCCACCGAGGGAGACTTGGTGACGGAAATTGCCTTCCCCAAAAGGCGTGGGCGCACGATCAAAGACCAGACCCTTCAACCCGAAGACCGGCTCGGAGTTACCCTCGCCGTAAGGTTGAAGTAAATCGAGGTCATCCAGCAGATTATCGGTGACCTCCGAGGATTTCATCCAATGGGCGATATCGATGTCGCGACCATCGGCCAGAACCACCCCGGCCTTACGCTGGGCTTCGACGGCGGCCGCAAAGCGGGCTCGGAAGGCCTCCACGTCGCCCACGTTCAAGGATACCCCGACAGCCATAGGATGGCCGCCGTAAGTCTTCAAAAGGTCAGCACAGACCGCCAGAGCCTCGACAAGGTTAGTCCCGGGGACGCTACGACCTGAACCACGTGCCGTCTCGCCCTCCTTGCCGAGAACAATCACCGGACGGTCAAGAGCTCGACAGATTTTACCGGCCGCGATTCCGACCACCCCGGGATGCCAGTCACCGTGGACGACGTAGCCGGCCAGATCACCCATCGCTGTAGCTTGGGCGGTGGCTTCCTCGGTCACTTTCTTATCAATCTCCTGGCGTTCGCGATTGATCGCATCGAGCTGAGCGGCATCGCGCAGACAATCGGCAGCAGAATCGGAAAGCAGCAATTTCAAAGGCAAAGAAGCATCCGCCAGACGGCCACTGGCATTGATGCGCGGACCGATACGATAGGAAACATCGACGGAAGTCAGGATTCCGCCGGGCTCCATGCCGCTGACGGCGATCAGAGCACGCACGCCGGGACGCCGGGCTTCACCGAGTGCCCGCAAACCATGCGCAGCTAAGATACGGTTTTCCGAACGCAACGGCACCAAGTCAGCGATCGTACCGAGCGCGGCTAAATCGAGATAGTCCTTCACCAGAATCTGCGTACCCCGCTCATCACCGGCCAGACGAAGGACCTTCAAGACCCCATGGATAAGTTTGAAGACCAGACCCGCCGTGCAAAGCGACTGCCAAGGAGCATCCTCCGCATCATTCACACGAGGGTTGACCAAAGTACAAGTGGCCCGCTGATCCTTGGCGACGTGGTGGTCCACCACGATCACCTCGACCCCTGCCGCACGAAGGCGATCTACCTCGGGCTTGGAATTCGTCCCGCAATCCAGCGCCACGAAAAGATTCGGGTTCGCTTCGGCCAAGACGCGGTCGAGCGCCGCCATGGAAAGCCCGTAGCCCTCCTCCAACCGACGGGGCACGAAGTAAGCCGGGTCGGCACCGAGACGACGCAAAAAGTGGACGAGCATCGCCGTACTCGAAACACCGTCTACATCGTAGTCGCCAAGGATCGCGATGCGTTCCTTGCGTTCTGCGGCAAGCACGAGACGTTCGGCCGCTTCGCGCAAGCCACCGACCGCGAACGGATCGGTGACGTGGGCGAGTTGCGGACGGAGGTGACGCTCGGCGTCAGCTTCATCGGAAAATGAGCGCGCCAAAACGGACGCGACAGGTTCGCTTATCCCAAGCAAGACTGCGATACGGCGAGTTAAGCCAGCATCCGCAGCCCGGTGTGACCAGGCAGCCATGGACGTGGGATGGACTTAGGCGTCCGAGCCTGCCTCCCAGGAATAGGTGCGCGGAAGTTCCGCGGCATCTACGCCCTTACGATCGCCCTTGTGCCACCAATAGAAAATGGGGCTGGCAATGAAGATCGAGGAGAAGGTTCCGGTAAGCACGCCGTAGATGAAGACTTCGCCGTAAAGGCGAACGTCGCCGGCGCCAAAGGCCCAGAGCGAAACCGCGCACAGGAAGACGGTGGAGGAAGTCAGGATCGTACGTGAAAGCGTGCGGTTGATCGCGAAGTGAATCACATCGCGCAACGAGCGTTCGGGATTATTACCCAGCTCTTCGCGGATTCGATCAAAGACGACGATCGTGTCATTCACCGAGTAACCGATGATGAGCAAGATGGCCGCGATGAGTGAGGCATTGAATTGGCCGCCAAAGAAGACAAAGAGAGCGATCGTCATCAGCACGTCGTGGAGCGTGGCGATCATCGCCGCGACCCCGAAGCCCGTCTCGAAGCGAAGCGAGACGTAGATGCCGATGCCAACGAGCGCGAGCACCACCGACCAGATCGCATTATAGCGCAGTTCATTGCTAACGGAGCCACCGACAGCCTCCCGCGAGAGCATGAGTTTTTCGACGGGTAGATCTTTGTCTTTCAGGATCTCAGGCATCTGCGCCTTGATCGCCGTGACGATCTTGGCCAGATTGGCGAAATCGCCCTTGGACTTATCTTTGGTCAGTTCGGTTTCGACGCGGAGTGTCGGTTCGCCACCGCCGACGGGAATCTGAATCGTCACCGTGGTATCAGGAAGACCCACCGAGCTGGCCAATTTGAGCACCTTGCCGGTATCCACCTTCTGGGCGGAACTGACGGCGAGGAGAGTCGATTCACCGCCACGGAAATCCTTGCCGAAAGCTTCCTTACCTTTGAAAGCCAGTTCACTGATACCCAAGGCGACGATCACCCACGAGACAATGAACGCGACGCGCGCGAAATTCAGGAACGGAATCGCCAAATTAGGACGGAAGACCGGCAAGCCGAAGATCCGCGCCATGACACCGCGCGACAACGCCAGTTCCTGCAGACCGCGGCAGGTGACCAGCGTCGTGAAGAGCGTGGTAAAGATACCAAAGGTCAGCGTGATGCCGAAGCCTCGCACCGGGCCCGTCCCCATGAACGTCAGGATCAACGCCACCAGCAAGTGTGTCAAATTGGCGTCGATGATCGTCCAGGTCGCGCGGTTGTAACCTTCACGTAGCGCCAGGGCACGATCCTTACCGAGGGCCGTTTCTTCACGGACGCGCTCGAGAATAAGAATATTTGCATCCACCGCCATACCGAGCGTCAGCACCAAAGCGGCGACCCCGGGCAACGTAATCGTGGCGTTGAAGTAGGCCATGGCACCCAGCATCAGGAGCAAGTTGAGCACCATGCCGGTGATGGCGATGAAGCCACCCCAGAGGTAGAAGCCCACCATGAAGAAGACCACCAAGCCGACCGCGACCGCGGAGGCCACGACGGATTTAGCTTGGGCATCCTTTGCCAAAGAAGGACCGACCGAAGTTACGTCCTGCGTGATGAGGGGGAATTCTAACGGATTATTGAGCACATTGGAAAGATTCACCGCTTCTTCACGCGTGAAAGAACCCGTGATGGTCGCGCCCGTGCTACGGATGGCTTCGCGGACCGTGGGAGCCGATTGCAATTTACCGTCGAGAACGATGGCCAGTTGACCGATCGAGCGTTGGTTACCTTCGGCAATTTTGGCGGTAAGTTCGCCGAACTTCTTCGAACCTTCGTCGGTAAACTTCATGTCCACATAAAAGGAGATACCATCGTCAGAGCGACCCGAGGCGGCCTTGATGATCGCACCCGTCGCGTCCGCACGTTTGCGGACATAATAACGGCGGATCGTCACCTGGCCGGAGCGACTATCGACATCACGCAACAGCAGAACTTCGTAAGTCGAAATGGCCGAAACGGCGCCAGCGAAGCTATCTTCCGGCATCGCCTTCAGCGAATGTTCGCGTTCGGTTTCGGACGGATGCTCAGTGCGGTGAACCTGACGGAATTCGAGTTTCGCCGGTTTTTTCAACGCATCGATGACGTCCGGATTATTCGCAGCATCTTCTCCGGGAAGCTGGACTTCCAACGAAAGATCGCCGACGGGACGCAAGACCGGTTCGGCCACGCCGAACGAGTTGATACGTTGCTCCATCACCTGCAGCGCCTGGCCTACCATGGCCGCATGGGAAACATTGGCCTTATCCGAAGTACCCTTTGCGCCGGATTCAGCGCCCGTGGGGTCGACCTTCAGCGTAAACGATACCCCACCCTGCAAATCGAGACCGAGCTTCAGACGGCCCTGCGAGCGCTGCAAAAGCTGCTTGAGCACCAAGATATTGCGCTTCGCCTGATCGGGCTCGCGAACGAATTCGGCTTCCGTGAAGAAAAACGGACGGAGGTCGACGCCTTCTTTGCGACCACGGCCTTCGCTGATGTCGCGCAGGGCTTGGTAATATGAGACGGATTTCTTTTCAGCTGGGATGGCGGCATCCTTGTAGGCCTGTACGCGCTCCTTGGCTTCGGTATGAATTTTTGCGAAGTCGGCCTGATTGGCGATGACTTGCGAAGGAACGAAACCGTCGAGGGGAGTGGGAGCGAAGGGGTAAAACTCAACCCAGGACACAGCCAGGGCGATGAGTGAAACCGCAAGCTTCCAGAACCAAGTCCTGGATGACATAATAGAAATAAGGCTTAGGGGTTAGGGATGATTTAGGATTGGACGACCTTAAGGGATTCGTCTTCGGCCTTACCCATCACGGCGGACTTGTGCACGACCATGCGGCCGGATTCGAGTTCGAGCGTGACGCGATCATCTTTAATCGAGACCACCCGAGCGTAGATACCACCAGCCGCGAGGACTTGATCTCCCACGGCGAGCGAAGATTGCAGCTTTTCGAGCTCTTTTTGGCGTTTGCGCTGGGGGGCAAAGAGCAGGAAATACATGCCTACGAGCAAGAGCCCGTACATGAGCAAAATATTCGTGCCGCTGGGACCGTCGGCGGTAGGAGCAGCAGCTGCTTGTGCTAGTTGTTGGAAGACAACAGTTTGGATGGTATTCATTGTATGTATTGTTTGGAAAGTGTTGGGGCCGAAAGCCTTGAAATGCGAAACGGAGATAAAAAGGCAATCCCGATTGGTTTTGATTACCCCCGAAGGGGTGTCAGTGTGAATAACTCAATCCATGAGCGAAACCACATCTGAGCCAGTCCAAGGCTCTAACTCAACGCCGGTCACCCCGCTGACCATGGCGGCGGCCATCGCGGCACTTGGGGTTGTCTTTGGTGATATCGGTACCAGCCCCCTGTACGCTTTTCGGGAATGCCTGCGCAATGGCCTGAATAAGGGGGCTACCATCGATCAGATCGTCCTACCTGCCGTGTCGATGATTATCTGGTCACTCATCTGCGTGGTGACGGTAAAATACGTCCTCTTCATCATGGAGGCTAACGAGGATGGCGAAGGGGGCATCATGACCCTGGTCTCCCTGGCCACCAAGAAGGAGAAGGCTGATGACAAGATCGAAGAAGCCAGGACCCACGTCCAAGCCAAGCGTAAGCACCGCAGCGTACTCGTACTTCTCGGCGTCTTCGGCACTGCCCTACTCTTCGGCGACGGCGTCATCACCCCGGCGATTTCAGTGCTCTCGGCGCTCGAAGGCATCAAAGAGGCCAATGAAAGCCTTAAGGGACCAATCTCCGATCACGCCCTGACCATCCTTATCCCTTCCATCGCCGTAATCATCCTCGTGGGCATCTTTGCCCTGCAACGTCGTGGCTCGGGTAAGGTCGGCAGCTATTTCGGCCCCATCACCCTGGCCTGGTTCGCCTGCATCGCGACCACCGGCATCGGCGCCATGGTCCAGCACCCAGCCCAGGCCTACGCCATCCTNNCACGCCTTCAATCCCTTGGAGTCCATCGGCTTCTTCATCGATCATCCCGGGCTGGCGATGATCATCACCAGCGCGGTCTTCCTTTCGGTCACGGGAGCCGAAGCCCTCTATGCGGACATGGGTCACTTCGGCCAGAAGCCGATCCGAGCCGGCTGGTGCTTTATCGTCTTCCCTGCCCTCGTCCTGAACTACCTCGGGCAAGGCGCCTGGGCACTTGCTCAACCGGCGTCCGAATTCGCACACGGCTTCAACCCCTTCTTCAATATGGCTCCGAGCTGGGCGCAGATACCGCTTGTCGTCATCGCAACGCTGGCCGCCATCATCGCCTCGCAGGCCCTAATTTCGGGCGCGTTCTCCACCACGATGCAGGCCATCCAGCTCAATTTCCTGCCTCGGATGCGCATCGAACGCACTTCGGACCAGGAATCCGGCCAGATCTACATCCCCATCATCAACTGGATGCTTATGATTGGCTCAATCACCCTGGTTTTGCAGTACAAGTCGTCGGAACACCTGGCCAGCGCCTATGGTATCGCGGTCAGTCTGACGATGTTGGTGACCACCATCCTTTTCGGCCAATTTCTGCGCCAGCGCTTCAAGATTCCGACCGTCACGGCGTACGTCTTCGTCGCACCGGTCATCCTGCTCGAGGTCGTCTTTGTTGGCTCGAACCTCCCAAAAATCTTAGAAAGTGGTTGGCTACCACTCACCGCCGGCTTCCTGGTCTACTACATTATGGCCGTCTGGAATAAGGGTCGCCAAGTGATGAAGGAAAAGATGAGCGAAGGCGAAACTTCGGGCGACTTCGAAAATTTTCTGGACAGCGTCGAAGACCGTTTCGTCGCCGGCAAGCTGAGCCGCGTCAAAGGCACCGCCGTCTACATGACCGGCTCGACCAAGTCGGTACCGATGGCCCTCGCCCACAATCTCAAGCACAACAAATCCCTACACGACCACATCATCGTGGTATCCCTCAAGGTCGACGACGAACGCGCCATCGTACCGCCGGCCGATCGCATCAGTTTCAACACGCGCGGACCGAAGTTCTGCAAGGTCGAGAGCCACGAGGAGTTTCCTTCTGTCCTCAGCGTGACCGGCAAATTCGGTTTCCGCGAAAAGCAGGACGTCTACCCTGTATTGGAAGCGGCCTACAAAGAGTTGGGCATCACGCCAAATCCGATGGAGACCACTTACTTCCTCAGCCGTGAGACCATCGTACGCGCGACGACCGGTTTCTCGCTCAATGTCGTACAAGAAAAACTCTTCGAGGTGCTGAACCGTAACGCCCTCTCCGCGACGGCTTACTTCAATTTGCCTCCCGGCCGCGTGGTCGAGCTCGGCATGCAGGTCGAGCTCTGAGCGCTAACGGAGCGGGGCTTCGATGCGAAAGACGAAAGCCTGCTCACACGGGTGATTCTCTTCGTCGGCCATCTCGCGCGGGGTCGTAAGCACCCAGGTGCCGCCCAGCTGTTCCCAAGATAGCTTTTCGTCCCATCCGAGAAGCGTGACCTTCGAACCGGTGACCGGATGCAGCACCTTCGAGCGCACCTGCGCACCGGGCCAACCAAGCGTGATCAGATAAATCACGCGACCATCGCGCGATTGCGTAAATCGAAACGCGCCTTCCGCGGCTGGCTCAAAAGCACGAACCTGTTGCACCGCTTCGGCATTCACGTCCAACCAAGTCTCGAGGTAGACAAAATTGACGGCTTGCTGATCGGCTCCCGGCGTGATGACGGCGTAAGCATCTTCCGGTGCCTGGCCGGCGACGGCGGCTTCGATCAGATTGACGAGCGCCTCTTCTTTCGTGGCCGGCAGCGAGCGACAAGCCACCAAACCGAGTCCTAAGAAAAATAAACCGGCAGCGAAGATCCGGTCAGTCATCGGTTTGCCGATTCCTTACTTGGCGCCCTTGCTCTTGGCGACCAGGTCGTAAAAGCGATCGAAGAGCACATCCGCGTCGTTCGGTCCAGGTCCGGCCTCCGGGTGATATTGAACCGAAAAGACCGGCTTATCTTTCAAACGTAAACCGGAGACCGTACCGTCGTTGAGATTAAGCTCGGTCACGATGGCGCCACAGCGCTCGAGCTCGTCGGCCTTGGAGGCGAAACCGTGATTCTGCGCCGTAATCGAAACCCGATCTTCTTCACTGTTTTTTACGGGCTGATTTCCGCCACGATGACCGAACTTCAGCTTGTAAGTCGAGGCCCCGATGGCGTGGGTAATAATCTGGTGGCCAAGGCAAATACCGAAAATCGGGTACGACTTGATTAGGTCGGCCACCGCCTCGTGAGCGTATTTCAGAGCCGCCGGATCGCCCGGGCCGTTCGAAAGAAAAACACCGTCGGGATTGAAGGCACGAATCTCGGCAGAGGGCGTGCGGGCTGGGAAGACATGGACGTCAAACCCTGAGGCCACCAGGCGACGGAAGATAGAAGTTTTGGCGCCGAAATCATAAGCGGCGATTTTGTAGCGGACCGGACGATTTTTGGGCTTATTAAGATTCGTGCCCACGACCGTGAAGGCTTCGCAATCCGCAAGCTTGGGGTCGTAATGATAAGGGGCTTTACAGGTCACCTCTTTGACGAAATCGGCTCCGACCGTACCGGACCAGGCACGGGCGCGCTTCAAGGCTTCTTCGTCCGAAATCCCTTCCGTGGAAAGACAGGCCTTCATGACCCCGGCAACGCGAAGTTTTTTCGTGAGCGCGCGCGTATCGACGCCTTCGATGCCCGGAATGCCATACTTGGTCAACCAAGTGCCCAGATCGGTAGTCGCGCGCCAATTGGAAACGATCGGAGAAAGTTCGCGCACCACGAAACCGGCGACATGGGGGCGAGCCGATTCAAGGTCTTCTTCGTTGACGCCATAGTTGCCGATCTGCGGCGCCGTCATCGTCACGATCTGTCCGAAATAAGAAGGATCGGTCAGAATTTCCTGATACCCCGTCATGCTGGTATTAAAGACCGCTTCCCCGCAGAGGGTGGCCGAAGCTCCAAACGCCTTGCCCCGAAGAATTGTCCCATCTTCAAGAGCGAGCACAGCGTTGCGATTCATGAGGTCGTTTTGAATGACGGTTCCGCTCCCGTGTGAAGCAAAAAAACACGCGAAACGAAGATAGGTGGAAATTACCACCGAGGCACCCGGGCGACCCCCCAGGGCGTTGATGGCTGAAAGTCCTTAGAATCCCTTGCTCGGGTCGCCCCCAAGGGGGGCCGACTGACGGGACCGGGGGTCTAAAGTATCGGCGGCATAAGGCTTATGAACCTGCCACCCTGCTCGGTAGGGAGCCCCGGCTTCCTTAACCTGCTCAGTGATGGCCTTTAGGACCAAAGGATTGGCTCGCTGCGACCATTCGGGGTGCAACCAGACGCTCGAAGCTGACCAAGCACCCCCAACGGCCTCGGTCCAACGGGCGATGGAATGAGGCTCTTCGACAATGAGCTTAACTTCATCAGCGCGAGCCAAAGCGGACGGGATGGGGGGCTTGGCCCACTTGGGACTGAGGGTCACCCAGCTAAACCCTTTGGCGATGGGATAGGCACCGCAGGTTTCGAGGTGAACTTTGAGTCCGGCCGCCGCCATCGAAGCCAACAAAGGAGCGAGGTCGTGAATGCAAGGCTCGCCACCGGTGAGGACGACAAATTCAGGACGGGAGGCCAAAGCTTCGGTCGCCAGCTCATCGGCCGTGGCCCGACG
>DKND01000090.1:22659-28360 GCA_002470605.1 Opitutia bacterium UBA7397 | reverse complement strand
TCCCCCTGCCAACTGAGGAACGTCTCATTGACGGGGTAGAGCTCAGCCATGGTCAGGCCTTCGGCTGGTAGCTCGCCTTGTTCTTGGTATCCTCGTGCAGGATGACCTGCCGGACCCAGGCGCGACCGCCGGTCTCCTTGCGCACCATCGGATCAAAGGTCTCGAATAGGAACTGCGCGATGCCTTCCGTGGAGACGGAGTCGATGACGAGCGGACGGAAAAGCTTCGGGTAGTCCTTCAGCAGCTGCTCACGCACCGGATCTTCCTTCGCGAAGAGACAGGCATGATCGAGGTGGTCCGCGATCCAGGTCTTCAAGAAACCAAGCCCGCCGAAATCGACGACGAAGCCGCGTTCGTCAAGCTTCTCGCAGCCGAACTCGATCTCGATGCCCCAATTATGTCCGTGCAGGAACGAGCAATGCCCTTCGTGCCGGTGCTGCCGGTGGGCGAACGGGATGTCGCGGTAGGTCTTGCTGCAGGTGAACATGGGACAGACTGCAGATAGAGGGGCGGACGCCCGGCTCGCAAGGAAGATGAGGCCCCTCCCCTGCGTAAATCGGCCAAAAAGAGGCCTGCCGCATCCTCATACGGCAGGCCTCGGAAGGCGATGAAACCGGATCGCTTAGAACGAGTGTGACAGGCCCAGCGACCAGATCGCGGTGGCGTGCACCGGATTGACGAGGGAGGTCGCGCTCTTGGCGACGTAGTTACGCGTCACGATCGGCTGGCTGTAGAACAAGTAGGCGCTGGTGGCGGCGCCGAACTTATAAGACAGGCCGGCGGCGACGCTCGTCGTCAGGCCGCCCGACTCGAGGTCTTCGTCGTAGACCGACTTGGTCGGAGCGGCGACCTGACGCTGGGTGGTAGGATCGAGGCGCATGGTGTTCTTGTCACGGAACTGACGCATCAACGAGCCCTGCAGCGATGCCGCGAAGTTGTCGGTCAGCTTGTAGCGGACACCGGCGCCGAGCGACATCGTCGTGCCCGGACGGAAGTTCGCGTCCGAAGCGACCGACCCTTCCGCCTGCAGCTGCACGAACTCGGACCAAGCCGAACCGGCGGCGCCGAAGTCCTTACGGATACCGGCGAGCACGTCGGTCGAACCGGTACCCGGCTGGAGGTAACGACGCGACAGGCCGCCATCAGGGTCGGCGAAGACGATGTCGTCCTTACCTGTCGGCAGCTTGACGCCCGCGTTGACGGTGAAGCCGCTCCAGGCGAAACGCGTGCCGATCGTGATGTCGCCGAGGCCGACCACGGTCTGGTCGTAGTTGGTCGCGCCGACGGCCGTCTTATCGGTATGCAGGTGGCGTTCGACGCGGGGAACCGACAGGAACCAGGTCTGGCCGCCCAGCTGCGTCTCGACCGTGGCGGTCGTAAGGAAGTGCGAACCATACCAGTGCGCGTGGGCGGCATCGTTACGTTCGTTCTGGTCGATGGCGTCGAAACGGACGTCGAGGACGAACGGGGCCGCCGCGGAGACGGCCGGACGATCGGCGAGGTTGTCGACGCAGATCTTCACGCAACCGCAGGGACAGGCCTGGGCTTCGGTGTAAGCGCCGAGCGCCAGGAGGGAGAAAAGAGCGGCACGCGTGGTGCGCGCGGCGAGAAAGGAAGTCTTCATGATGTTATATTTTGGGTGTCTTCGACGCGGGTGTGGCGGCCTGCGTAGGCGACGGTGCGCGCCGGATGGGCGCGACTTGGGAACAGAAGGAATGCCACGCGCGAGCCGACTGGCCGCAGCCCGCAACGGTGATCAGCCCAGCGAGCGCGGCGGCGGCACGGGTACCTCGGCCACGCGCGTCACGCTACGTTGATCCGCAGGCCGCGCATATCCGCGACCGGAAAAAGTCTTCGCCGACAGGAGCAGACCTTCGCCCGCGACCGGATCGGACTTGACCTTGACCTTGGCAATCTCCTCCTTGGCGAGCGGAGCCTGCTCAGAATTCTTACGCCCTTCCTGCGCAACCTTACACAGAGGACAAGGGGCGTCTTCGAGGGTCTTCGAGACGGCCGCCGCCGCCGTCAGTTGCGTGGCGTTATCGACCGACATCTTCGTCCACGCTACGACCTGCAGCAGATCCCACGACAACCCGGACGCCGCCAGCCACGCCACGAGGGCGAGCCAGGCGAAAGATTGGCGGAAGCGACGGAGCATGCCGTGAAATTGATCTACCCCATCAACGGCTCAATCGCTTTCGAAAGGCCTTTGGAAGTTTTACGCCTGCTTATATCCTGAATAAGCCTACGCGACGTAAACCGTAGGGTCGACGACACCAGAGCGGAGAAACGCTTCTTTACGTTCGACGCAGGTTCCGCAGCGGCCGCAATGTTTGGCGCCGCCGACGTAACAGGACCAAGTCAAAGCGAACGGCACGCCGAGTTCGGCGCCGCGTTTCACGATGGCCGTCTTATCCATGCCGACGAAGGGACGCTCGAGGGAAACTTCATGCCAATCAGCCAGGCGGATGGCCTGATCCAAAGCATCAGCGAAAGCGGGGCGACAATCCGGATAGATCGCATGATCTCCCCCATGCGCGCCATACGCGACCGACTTCGCCTTAAGAGACATGGCCCATGCGGCGGCCACGGCGATTAGCAGCATATTACGGTTCGGCACCACGGTCGCCTTCATACTCAGTTCCTCGTAATGCCCTTCAGGTACGGCGATCTTGTCGTCGGTCAATGCGTTGGAGCCGAAGAGCGGCGCAAGCGCACGCAAGTCGGCGACGCGATGGGCCACTTTGTAGTGAGCGCAGATTTCGCGAGCGGCCTCGATTTCGCGACGATGACGCTGGCCGTAATCCACCGACAAAGCGTGGACTTCCCGTCCTTGATGGAGCAGATGCGCCAACAAAACCGTGGAATCAATTCCACCCGAGTGAATGAGAACGGTGCGTGACATCCTGAGGAAAAGGAAAGGAGCGAAGGGAAGAAGGGCGAGCAAACTTAATCTTTGACCTGTAGCACCGACTTAGCCTTGTCCAAGCGGAGCAAAGCACCGACCTCCCCTGCCCGCATCGCGGCCGACTCCTTCTTATTGCCATCGCGCAAACCGGCCAAATGCAGCCAGCCATGCGCCACATAAAGACGGAGCTCGGAAGCCAAGGTAGTCCGGTGCTCCTTGGCGGCCCGGCGGGCTTGGTCAATATTGACGCAGATTTCACCAGCGAAGGGCTCAACGGGATGTTCTTCCCCGACAAAGGTGATGACATCGGTGACCGACGGGTCGCCGAGAAACTCGTCATGCAATCTCGAGATTTCCTTATCACCGACAAAAGCAACCGACAGCGTGCCCTTCGGACAACGGAAAGCGCGCCATCGATCCAAAGTATGCACGACCTTCTGAACCGAAGCGTCCGAAATCCTGACTCGCGGATGTCGCACCGTCACATCGACCAGACGACTCATGCGCCGTGGGCTTTGCGGTGGCGGGCGTAAGCGCGCACGATGCGTTCGACCAAGGCGTGACGGACGACGTCCGTATCGGCAAAGTGACAGATTTCGACGCCGTCGACGTTGTGCAGGGCCTCAAGGGCTTCGTGCAAACCCGACAACCGATTGCGGGGCAAATCCACCTGGGTCGGGTCGCCGGTCACGACCATCTTGGCCTTTTCGCCTAGACGAGTCAGGAACATCATCATTTGCTCGGCGGTGGCATTCTGGGCCTCATCCAGCACCACGAAAGCTTCGGTCAAAGTACGTCCGCGCATGTAAGCGAGCGGCGCCACCTCGATGATATTACGTTCCAGCAGACGGTTGGTCTCTTCCTTGCCCAACATCTCATACAACGCGTCGTAGAGCGGGATAAGATACGGCAGGATCTTTTCGCGCAGATCGCCTGGGAGAAAACCCAAAGCCTCCCCGGCTTCGACGGCTGGTCGGGTCAAGATGATCCGACGCACGTGACCTTGGACCAAGGCGTGCACCGCGGCCGCCATCGCGAGATAGGTCTTACCCGTCCCAGCCGGACCGACGCCGAAGACGATATCCTGGGTCAAGATCGTGTGCAGGTATTGCTTCTGGGCGAAAGTCCGCGGCACGATGCTCACCCGCTTAAGCGGCAGGATCAAAGGCTCGCGCACCAACTCGGTCCACGGACCCAATTGATCGATGGCCGCGGCGGCCAGGATCTTCCGGTAATCATCCGGGCGAATCAGCATTCCCTGGGAACGCGCCAATTCCAAAAGGTTAAACAGGGCTTCCGCACGCGCCAAGCCGACCTTATCACCTTGCAGATCCATCCAGGCATCGCGGGCGACGATCTTAATACCCAAGGCCGCTTCGCTTTCAGCCAGCAGCGAATCGGAGCCGCAATGCACGGCCGAGCGATGCCGACCTTCGGAAAACGTTAAAGTAAGTTCAGGCATTAAAGGTGGTTCAGTAATTTAATTAAACATCAACCCATGACAAGACCGAGTCAGCTCAGCTGAACTCCGGCTGTAGCCGGGCCCAAAGATCTTCAAGCGCCTGCGGCAAAATATGCGTTTCGGCCGTCACCGGCATGAAGTTTTGGTCACCTTCCCAGCGCGGAACGACGTGGAAATGCAGGTGACTGGGAATACCGGCGCCGGCAGCCTTGCCGAGATTAAGTCCCATATTGAAACCCGCAGGGTTCATCACCTTGGTCAGGACAGCCTGACAGCGCACCAACATTTCCATCATCTCCTGACGCTCGGGCACCGTCAATTCGGCCAACGCTCCGACCTCGCGATTTGGCAAGACCATGAGATGGCCTGGGTTATAAGGAAAATTATTCAAGATGACGAAACAGGTCGGCCCACGATAAACAATCAAAGAGGCCCGATCGTCGGAGCTGGCCAACAAACGGGCGAAAGGACTCCCCGCCTGCGGATCCTTGCGCGATTGGATGTATTGCATGCGCCAATACGGATGAAGGTGCGTGGTCATATCAAAAATCAAGCGGTAGCGAAACCTTGCGGACGAGCCAGATGCCAGCGATAGGCCGTTTCGACAATGGAGTCCAAGGAAGCGAATTGGACACGCCAGCCCAACTCATGCTTTACCTTATCGGCATTGGCATAAAGAGCGGGCGGATCGCCCTCGCGACGTGGCGCGAATTCATGCGGCACCTTCTTGCCGCTCACGCGCTCTACGCTGGCGATGACTTCCTTCACCGAGTGCGGCGTACCAGTGCCTAGATTATAGAAAAACTGACGACCTGGAACATTCAAACGATCGAAAACAGCCAGGTGGGCCCGGGAGAGATCGTCGACGTGGACATAATCGCGTAAGCAGGTGCCATCGGGCGTCGGATAATCGTTCCCGAAAACCTTGAGCGGCGGCCGGCGTCCAAGGGCGGCGGCGATCGCCAGCGGAATGAGGTGCGTCTCGGGCGTATGATCTTCACCGATCGAAGCATCCGCCACCGCACCGGCCGCATTAAAGTATCTGAAAGCGGCGAAGCTAAAGCCTTGCGTCGTCGCCAAGGCAATCAACTGACGCTCAACCTCGAGCTTATTCTGCCCATAGGGATTGATTGGATGTTGCGGCAGGTCCTCCGTCATCGGCATTTTTTCCGGGATACCATATGTCGCACAGGTACTGGAAAAAACGATCTTCTTGACGCCCTCGGCCAGCATCGAAGCGAGCAAGGATCGTGTACGGATAACATTATTATCGTGGTAGCGCTCGGGTTGCTGCACCGACTCACCCACATTGGTCAACGCGGCGAAATCGA
>DKND01000090.1:1826-22550 GCA_002470605.1 Opitutia bacterium UBA7397 | reverse complement strand
ACGACGTGACCGGCTGACATCGCCTGGCGTACGCAATGACTGCCGATATAACCGGCCCCGCCGACGACGAGCACGTTCATTCCAGCAGATAACCCAAGCCAAAGAGCGGAAGCAAGCGGGATAGGGGCTAATCTCATCCAAAACCTTGCCAGCCGCGTCCCAACTCTCCTATCTCAAACCTTCATGGATAACTTGCCCGGCTCATATGATTTCTCCGCCTTCGAACAGCGATGGCAGGCTTATTGGAAGCAGCAATCGACCTTCCGCACCGACGCCATCACCAGCGGTAAGCCAAAATATTACGTCTTGGACATGTTTCCCTACCCCTCCGGGGCGGGTCTGCACATTGGTCACCCCGAGGGCTACACCGCTTCGGACATCCTCGCCCGTTATAAAAAGGCTAACGGTTACAACGTCTTACACCCCATGGGCTGGGATGCCTTCGGCTTACCCGCCGAACAACATGCCATCGCGACGGGCGAACATCCAGCCGTGCAGACCCGCCGTAACATCGATAATTTTCGCCGCCAATTGCAGATGCTTGGTTTCGCAATCGATTGGGACCGCGAACTCTCGACGACGGATGAAAATTACTTCCGTTGGACGCAGTGGATCTTCTTGAAGCTTTTCCGCCATGGGTTGGCTTATGTTTCGGAAAAACCTGTCTGGTTCTGTCCGGCGCTCGGCACCGTACTCGCGAACGAAGAAGTGCTTAACACCCCGGAAGGCCCACGCTCCGATCGCGGCAGCCACCCCGTGGAGCGTCGTCCGATTCGCCAGTGGGTCCTGCGTATCACCGCTTATGCGGATAAGCTCATCGAAGGGCTGGATCATGTCGAATGGCCCGATTCCACGAAACGCCTGCAGAAAAATTGGATTGGTAAATCCGAAGGCGCAGAGGTCACCTTCAAAATTGAAGGTCATGCCGATACACTGACCGTTTTCACCACCCGCCCGGACACCCTTTTCGGTGCGACCTACATGGTCATCGCACCCGAACATCCGTTGCTCGCAAAAATCACCACTGCTTCCCAAAAGCACGCCGTCGATACCTACGTTGCAGCCGTCCGGAATAAGACCGACCTCGAACGGACCGATTTGGCCGACAAGAAGAAGACCGGCGTCTTCACCGGCGCTTACGCCATCAACCCTGTCAACGGCGCCAAGATTCCCGTCTGGACGGCTGATTACGTGCTCATCACCTACGGAACCGGTGCCATCATGGCCGTGCCCGCGCATGATGAACGTGACTGGGAATTCGCCAAAGAGTTCAAGCTTCCGATCATCCAAGTCGTCGGCTCGAAAGAAGCGATTGACGTCAACGAGCAAGCCTGGACCGAAGACGGTCCGATGGTGAACTCGGGACCCTTCGACGGCCTATCCGCCACTGAGACCAAGAAGAAGATCACCGCCGAGCTCACCGCCAAGGGCCAAGGCAAACTGGCCGTGAACTTCAAGCTGCGCGATTGGCTCTTTTCGCGCCAGCGCTACTGGGGCGAGCCCTTCCCGCTTCTCTGGGTTTCTCGTGAAGACTACGCCAAGATTCCGGCTGATTCCGAAGTGCGTGAATTCCTCCCCAAGGAACCCGTCACTTGCCAGCTTAACGGCGTCGAAGTCTGCGCCGTACCGCTGACCTCGAAGCAACTTCCGCTAACGTTACCTCAGGTTAAATCCTACCAACCTTCGCCCACCGGCGATTCTCCGCTCTCCAAAGAACCGGAATGGACCGAAGTCTGGTACGATGTCGCATCAGCCGCGACCATTCCTCAATCGCAAGCCCAACCCGGCCCACTTTGGATCAAAGCCTCACGCGAGACGAACACGATGCCGCAGTGGGCAGGCTCTTGTTGGTATTACCTCCGCTACCTCGACCCGAAGAACAGCCAAGCCATCGCCTCACCGGAAGCCATGGAATACTGGGGTTGCCCCGACTTCTATATCGGCGGCGCGGAACATGCGGTACTCCACCTATTGTACGCGCGTTTCTGGCACCGTTTCCTGCATGAAATTGGCGTTGTTCCGACAGCGGAGCCGTTCAAGAAACTTTTCCACCAAGGCCTCATCATGGGCGAGGATGGCGAAAAAATGTCGAAGAGTCGCGGTAATGTCGTGAACCCTGATTCCATTGTCAAGGATCACGGGGCGGACGCCCTACGCATGTACCTGATGTTCCTGGGGCCGCTCGAAGCTTCGAAACCATGGAGCTCCGAAGGTATCTCCGGCATCACCCGCTTCTTGCGTCGCCTGTGGAGACTTTCCGTCGATGAGATCAGCGGCAAAGTTTCGCCGAAACTTTCGCAAGACGGCGCCGAATCCGAAGACCTCGTCCGCGAGCTCCATCGCACCATTCAGAAAGTCGAGAAGGACATCGAAACCCTGCAGTTCAATACTGCGATTTCGCAGATGATGATCCTGATGAATGTCGCCGAAAAATCGCCGATTGTCCGGCGCAGTACCGTGGAAGATTTCGTCCGGTTAGTCGCCCCGTTTGCACCGCACGTGTGCGAAGAAATCTGGGCCCGACTAGGTAACAACCAAAGCGTCACCGCCGCCGGTTGGCCTAAGCTCGATGCCTCCAAGCTCGTCGAAACGACCGCCGAAGTCATCTTTCAGGTGAACGGCAAAGTCCGAGCAACCGCCAAGGTCGCCAAGGACATCTCCAAGGACGCACTCCTGGCGCTCGCGAAAGCCCATCCTGATGTTCAGAAATTCACCGACGGTAAACCGGTCGTGAAGGAGATCGTCGTCCCGGGTAAGCTGGTGAACATCGTCGTCGCCGGCTAAGCTCAGCGCTTCATGCCAACAAAAAGGGCCCCGTGACGGGGCCCTTTTCTTTTACCGATGCGGTGAGGATTAACCGACCAACCAAGCCCAAGCCATCGGCCCGAAGATATAGGTCGAAAGAAGCAAGCCAACATAACCGATCAATGTCGCGGCCCCTGCGAGGTCGCCCTTCTCGGATTTTTCGCCCATCTTCGAGAAGACCAGGCCAGCAATCGTCAGCAGGATGCCGCCGAACGCCATCTTACCCACAGCACCTTCGCTGAAGGAAATAAAGAGCGCCGCCAGACCCAAGGTAGCCAGCACCATGGAGGCGATAGAATAGGAGGCTCCGCTTTCATCGGTCCCAAGATTGGCCATCTCAAGCTTCGGCACCAAGATATGGTGAAGAGCAAAGGCTAGAACGTAAGCGAATGCACAGATGCTGAAGAGCATACCGTATCCATTGACCGGATCAGCGTCCAACAACTTGCCAGCGATAATCGGGAAAGCCATGCCGCCCAATGATCCCACAAAACCACCCAGACCGGACACAGAGGAAATAGCCTGCTTGGGGAAGGTGTCAGACACCGTCGCATAGAGACTCGCAGACCATGCTTGGTGCGCGGAAGCAGCGAACGCGATCAGCAGAACGGCCTCCCACATACCGAGACCACGGACGAAGAAGATTGGGAGTGAGCAGACCGCAAAGATGAACATCGAGACCTTGCGGACCTTGACGATATCGTGGCCGGCGGCGGCAAGCTTCTTGACGACCCATCCGGCAAGGATGCTCAAGACCGTGACAATCGAATACAACGTCACGAGAGGAAGAATCGAAGACTTCAGGTCGAGATGCTGTTCCTTTTTGAAGTAATCAGGCAGCCAGGTGAGATAAAACCACCAAACCGGATCGGTGAGAAATTTGGCCACCATATACGCCCAAGCTTGGCGCGTCCCGAGTAACCGGACCCAAGCCACCTTTTCAGTCGGCTCTTCCTCACCCTCCACGACAGGAGCCTCACGGAAAAGGGGGAACCAGAAGAACAACCAGACGATACCCAGAGCGCCCGCAAAAACGAAGGTCGAGCGCCAACCCCACGCTACCGCCATGGGAAGAATGATTGCCGGAGCTAGAACCGAGCCGATGTTCGAACCGGAATTAAACAGAGCGTTAGCGAATGCGCGCTCACCCCGCGGAAACCACTGGGCCACGGTCTTGATGGCTGCAGGGAAGTTGCCGCCCTCGCCAAGCCCCAACCCAAGTCGGGCCCATCGAAAACCGGTCACAGATCCGACCAAGGCATGTGCCGCAGCAGCCAAAGACCAGAAGAAGATAGAAGCACTGTAGCCGATTTTTACACCAAATCGGTCAATGAACCAACCGAAGCCGAGCAGGCCGAGGGCGTAGGCACCCTGAAACGCCGCGGTCAACTTACCAAAGTCCTCGTTCGACCACTTGAGCTCGGTGTCCAACATCGGCTTAAGCAGCGACAGGATCGAACGATCGATATAATTGATCGTCGTCGCAAAGAAGAGGAGCGCCAGAATGACCCAGCGATGCGATGAGACGGCGGGTGCGGGGCTTAGGTTGGAGTCTTTCATCATAACAAGGGGGTTCTGCTAACAAATGGGCATTTTTTAAGTTGTCGACCTTAGAAGTCCTGTTGACTGAACCCCCTCATAAAGCCACTAATGGACGAGATTATACCTATAATGAAGCCGCGTATCCTCCTCACAACCACCTCCTTCCAAGACACCCCCGGCGAGCATCACAAGCTTCTGGCCGAAACGGGCTGGGAAGTAGTCACCGCACGCGGGCCGCTCAACGAAGCGGACACCCTCGCGCTTATGGGGGAATTTGACGGTTACATCTGCGGAGACGACCTTATCACGGCCGCGGTCATCGAAAAAGCCCTGCCCCGCCTGAAGGTCGTTTCCAAATACGGCATCGGCGTCGACAAGATCGACGTAAAGCACCTTACCAGCAAAGGCATCCCCCTGCTCTTCACCCCTGGCGTCAACCACACGACGGTCGCCGAGCACACTTTCCTACTCCTTTTGGCCATGGAAAAGAATTTTTACTTTCATACCGACTCGACACGTTCGGGCGGCTGGAAGCGCAAGACGGGTCGTGAATTACTCGACAAGACGATCGGTATCATCGGCATGGGTCGCATCGGCAAAGAAGTCGCCATCCGCGCCCGCGCTTTCGGCATGAAGGTCATCGGCTTCGATCTCTACTGGGACGACAAATTCGCCGCACAATATGACATCAAGCGCGCAACGACGATGGACGAGGTTTTCGCCGTTTCCGATTACCTGTCGCTTCACACCAACCTGACACCTGAAACCCGCGACTTAGTCCGAGCCGAGACCATCGCCAAAATGAAGAAGGGGGTCTTGATCCTCAACTGCGCCCGCGGCGAGATCGTGCACACCGATGACATCGCGGTCGCTCTCAAGTCAGGCCAGGTCGGCGGCTACGGCACCGACGTGCTCGACGAAGAGCCCCCACGCGCGGACCACCCCTTGACCAAGCTCCCCAACTGCGTCGTCACGCCGCACATCGGTTCACGCACCGCCGAAAGCGTCCAACGCCAGGCCGTGGCCGCGGTGAAGAACCTAATCTTGGCGATGCATGGCGAAAAACCGCTGGCCCAGATCAACCCAGAAGTTCCCGTCAAGAAAGTCGTCTAATCTCACCTAGATATTTAAAATAAACATGAGCGAAATTTTCCATGTCATCCCGGTCGCAGCCCATGAGGCTCTGATCACCGCCGCGTATATGAAGCGCGGCTTCGGCGCCAAAGAATCGGCTCAGGCCGCCCAGATGGCCTCGATGGCCACGCACCACGGCATCCGCACGCACAACGCCCTAAAAGCCCTTCACCTAGATGAACTATTCGGCTCTGGCGCCAAAGTGCCAGGCTGCACGCCCAATGCCACTGTCACCAAAAAGGCTTCACGTTTCGAAGCCGCCGAAGTCTGGGACGCACATCAGAAGCTCGGTCAAGCCGTAGCCGTCGACGCCATCAATCGCTGCATCGAACTCGCCGATAAATACGGCGTGGGCACGGTATCCGTCGACAACGCTTTCCACTACCTCTGGGGCGGTGGCTATGTCATGGAAGCCGCGAAGCGTGGTTATATCGCTTATACGAATTGCACGGCGACGCTCTCCGAAGTCGTTCCTTTTCAAGGCAAGCACCCGACGCTCGGTACCAATCCGCATTCATGGGGCTTCCCCACGACGGATGCCGTCGGCTTCCCGATCGTAATCGATTGGGCCACCTCTGTCATCGCCATGGGCCGAGTCCAAGTCCTCAAGCGTGAAGGTAAGATGCTGCCACCCGATGCGGCCGTGGATAAAGACGGTAAGATCACCCTCGACCCGAACCAAGCGGTCTCCCTCATCCCCTTTGGCGCCCACAAAGGCTACGGACTTTCGTTGATCAACGAGATCGTCGCTGGATTCATCGGCGGCTCATTACCTACGATTCGTAGTCGCACGCATGTGCCTGGTGAAAAACAAGCCTGTGCCTTCTTCTTCCAAGTGATCCACCCCGAGGCCATCAGTTCGGGCGTCTTCGCCCAAGGTCGCAATCAATCGCAGAACGTCAAAGCCGTCCTCGCCGACGTCCTCGGCCACGGTAATGAAAAGTGCATGCTACCTGGCCAACTCGAAGCAGCGGCAGCAACGCGTAGCATCAAAGCAGGTGGCTTGCTCTTCTCGAAAGCCGAAGTGGAAGCGCTGAACGAACTGGCGCACGAGTGCGGAGCGAAACCTTTCGACCTCGCCACCCTCCCCCTCGCCTAAGCACTCCCGTCCTCCACTTAACACCCTACCAGCCATGTCACTCATCATCAAGCCGGCCAAAAATTGCGCCTTCGACCAAGTGTCCCTCGGAGAAATCATGCTTCGTCTCGACCCCGGCGAAGGCCGGGTCCGCACGACGCGTGAATTCAAAGTCTGGGAAGGCGGCGGCGAATACAATGTCGCCCGCGGCCTCCGCAAATGTTTCGGCCTCCGTACTTCCGTCTGCACGGCCTTCGTCGACAATGAAGTCGGACGCCTACTCGAAGATTTCGTCATGCAAGGCGGTGTAAATACCGATTATATCAAATGGCGCGAAGATGACGGCATCGGACGCACGGTCCGGAACGGCCTCAACTTTACCGAACGGGGCTTCGGCATCCGTGGTGCCGTCGGCGTCCCTGACCGCGGCAACACCGCCGCCTCGCAACTCAAGCCCGGCGACTTCGACTGGGAGCATCTCTTCGGCACGCTGGGCGTCCGCTGGCTCCACACGGGAGGCATCTTCGCCGCCCTGTCCGAATCGACGGCCCAAGTGACCATCGAGGCCGTGAAAGCCGCCAAGAAGCATGGCACCATCGTTTCGTACGATCTGAATTATCGCCCTTCGCTCTGGAAGACCATCGGCGGCCTCAAGAAAGCCCAAGAGGTCAACCGCGAGATAGCCCAGTACGTGGACGTGATGATCGGCAACGAAGAAGACTTCACGGCTTCGCTCGGCTTCGAAGTCAAAGGTGCCGACCACAGCCTTTCGCACATCGAAACCCAGGCCTTCAAGGACATGATCGGCGAAGCCGTCAAACAGTTCCCTAATTTCAAAGTCGCCGCGACCACCTTGCGCCGGGTGATTACCGCCACCAAGAACGATTGGAGTGCCATCTGCTGGCACGACGGTAAATTTTACGACAGCATCTCCTTCCCCGGACTCGAAATCCTCGACCGCGTCGGCGGAGGCGATAGTTTCGCTTCGGGGCTGGTCTTCGGCTTCCTCGAATACAACGATGCCCAGAAGGCCGTTAATTATGGTGCGGCTCACGGAGCGCTCGCCTCTACGACCCCAGGGGACACCTCCATGGTCACCCGCAAGGAAGTCGAGAAACAGCTCGCCGGTGGTGGCGCCCGCGTCGTCCGCTAATCGCCTGCCCTCCCCTATACTCCATACTCTAGTCCTATGTCCTCACTCGAACTCTTCTCACTCAAAGGTCGCACCGCCGTTATCGTTGGCGGCACCGGCGAACTTTGCGGCGCCATGGCCGAAGGCTTTGCCTCCGCTGGCGCGCACGTCATCTTAGTCGGACGCGACCCCGCCAAAGCGGATGCCCGCCTGGCCCTCATCAAAGCCGCCGGCGGCTCGGCTGAATTCCTTTCGTGCGAAGCCACGAACAAGGCAGACCTGATCAAACTGCGCGATGCCATCCTGGCCAAGCACGGCAAAGTCGACGTCTTGGTGAATGGCGCCGGCGTCAACTCCCCGACGCCCTTCTTCGACATCGACGAAGCACAGCTCGACCGGATTCTTACGGTAAATATCAAAGGCGTCGTCTTCGGCTGTCAGGTGTTCGGCGAAGCGATGGTCAAAGCCGGCAAGGGCTCGATCATCAACCTCGGATCGGAATCCGGCATCCTGCCCCTTTCCCGCGTGTTCACCTATTCGGCTTCGAAGGCCGCGGTGCATAATCTATCGAAGAACCTCGCCCGCGAATGGGCGGCCAAAGGCGTCCGCGTGAATACGCTCGTCCCTGGCTTCTTCCCCGCCGAACAGAACCGCAAGGTACTGACCCCCGAACGCGTGGCCACGATTTTGGGCAAGACCCCGATGAATCGTTTCGGCGACGCCAAGGAACTCATCGGTGCCTCGCTGTTATTGGCTTCCGACGCCGGCAGTTTCGTCACCGGAGCCGAGATCGTCGTCGACGGCGGTTTCGCCGCGATGTCCATCTAACAACGAGAGACCGTGACGATGGCCTTCATGGACGACAATTTCATCCTCTCGACCGGCACAGCGCAAAAGCTGTACCACGGCATCGCCAAAGACCAGCCGATCGTTGACTACCATTGCCATCTTAGTCCTAAGGATATCGCCGACGACCGTCGCTTCGAAGACCTGACCGCTATCTGGCTCGCCGGTGACCACTACAAGTGGCGCGCCATGCGAGCCAACGGAGTCAACGAAGACCTCATCACGGGAAATAAGTCCACGTCTCGCGAAAAATTCCAAGCTTGGGCTGAGACCGTCCCGCATACCTTGCGCAATCCGCTGTTCCACTGGACGCACCTCGAACTTCGTCGTCACTTCGGCATCACCGAAGTCCTGGAGGGCGCGACGGCGCAGAAAATCTGGGACGAAGCCAATCGCCAGCTTACGCACGGCGACCTGACTGCCCGCGGTATCCTGAAGATGATGAAAGTTGAAGTCGTTGGCACGACCGACGATCCGGCAGACTCACTCGAACTGCATCATCAGATCGCTAAGTCCGGCTTTGCTACCCGCATCGTCCCAACCTACCGTCCAGACGCTTGCTTGAAGGTTGACGCCCCTGAACGCGTCCAAGCTTGGGCGAAAAAGCTTGCAGGCATAACCGGTAAAGGCGCCGACACCTTTGCTGGCCTCATCGCGGGTCTCAATCAAAGGCATGATGATTTCGCGGCCGCGGGCTGCCGCGCCACGGACCACGGACTCAACTACCTCCCCGACGTCAGTTGTACGGAGAGCGAGGCCAAAGCCATCTGGGAACGGGCTATCTCCGGTAATGCCGCTACCGCTGCCGAAGTCGAGAAATTCACGGCCTACATCATGCTCCACGTCGGAAGACTCAATCATGCCAAAGGCTGGGCTACCCAGTTGCACCTTGGCGCCGTCCGCGACCCGAATCTCGGACTACTCAAACGTCTCGGCTCCGACGCTGGCTGCGATACCATCGGCGACTTCCGCCAAGGCCCGGGCCTTATTCGCTGGTTCGGCACGCTCTCGGGCGAGAATACTCTCGGCAAAGTCATACTGTACAACTTGAACCCAGCCGACACCGCGCTCTTCGCCTGCCTCCCAGGCTCATTCCAAGACGGGGTCACCCCTGGTAAAATCCAGTATGGCTCTGGCTGGTGGTTCCTCGACCAAGAGCGCGGGATGCGCGACCAGATGAACGCCCTGTCGGACCTTGGTTTACTCAGTCGCTTCATCGGCATGATCACCGATTCGCGCTCCTTCCTCTCGTATCCGCGCCACGAATACTTCCGTCGTATTTTGTGCGACCTTGTAGGACAAGACGTCGAATCCGGCCGGATCCCTGACCGCAAGGAATGGAATGAGCGCTTGGTCGCCGACGTCTGTTACCGCAACGCCAGCCAGTATTTCGGCTTCAAAAAATAAGGTTTAAAGAGTCTTAAGAAACCTGAGCCTCTCACCTCATCCTCTGATGGCTTGCCAACCGTCGAAACCTTGGCAAATTTCTCTTATGCGCACGTTTCTCTTGCTCATCGCCTCCTGCCTCACGCTTGGCGCAGCCGATTCAACGGAGAAGGCGCATCAACTCCGGGAGTTCAACCTTGGTCGCTATCTGACCGGACCACGAATTTCCGAAGGGGCCATGAAAGGAAAAGCCACCGCCATCGTCTGCATGGGCACCCTCTCCTCCAATCCGCACTCTTGGGCGGCGGCTTGGACTCCGGAATTCGAAGACCTGCATAAAAGCAGCGGCGCCAAAGTTACTGTCATTGGGGCGGCTTGGGGCAAGGGCCTCGCCCCCAAGGATTACGCCGAATATGCCAAGAAGTTTAAATTGGAGTTCACGGTCGTCAACGGCATCGAGCACGCACCCTTTGAAGTACCGCGCGACGGTCATTGCTTGATTTTCAATGCCGACGGCAAACTGATCTACAGCGGCCAACCCAACAAAGGTAACCAAGATTTCAAAGACGCCATCGCCGCGATCAGCAAGTAACCCCCTTCAACATTACCCCATCACCCATTCATCATCCCATGCGAAAACTAGCCTGCCTACTGCTCTTAGTGCCCATGCTGCTCCAGGCGGCGGAGAAAAAAGAGAAGAAATATGATCTTAATGATTTCGCCTGGGGGAAGATTATTTCCGGTCCCGCGATCACAGAGGCCAGCACCAAAGACAAAGGCATAATCTTGTTCGGCTGGGCCAATGAAAAGCAGGTACACGGCGAGGAGAACATGGAGCGTCTTTCGAAAATCAATGAAGAATATAGCAACACCGTCTTCATGGTCGCCGTCGAATTGACTTCACAATACAAAACCGCGAAAGAACAAGCCGAACTCGGTAAAGCCGTCAAAAAAGCCAACGTCAAGGTGCCTGTCGCCGCAGGAATGAAAAAATTACCGGAAGGAAAATGGTTCAAAACAACCCCGGCCTGCTTCATCTTTAACTCCAAGAAGGTGCTCATCTACGAAGGTTACGTTCATGGCGATGAATTCAAACAGGCCATGGAAGAGGCCGGTATCGTAGCCGGCAAGCCCGGTAGCAAACCTGCGACCGAAGAAAAGCCCGCAGCCAAAGACCCTAAGAAGGGGACCTAAATCAACGCTCGGCCTGCAAACTTTGCCAGGTAAGAGGTAACTTATTGCGGACCAACTCGGCGGTCGTACCTGGCAGCTTACCTGCTAATAACGGCACGTTAATCGTATCCTCACGGTCGACCTGACCTTCGCTGCGCCCATATTTAAATTCGTAATTCAGCGAACCGTCGGGTGAGAGCTCGACACCCTTCCAGGCGGAATTCGGTACGGAGATATAAAAATAATCCCCAGTCGCCGGCTTAGCCTTCGCCATCATCTTGGCTGCACGCATCGTCCGCCATAAGGTCTCGGCGGTCCAGGCCGCCGGATTCACCTGCTTGAGCTGCGTCGCCACTAGCTGGGCATACGGCTTGCGACCATCCGCGTCGGCCTGCTCCCGCCAATAGGCGAAGGCCGCAGCAATCTCGTCGGCGACCAAGGGATAGTGAGTGCAGCCCAGCACCAACGTGTCGATAGGCGCTGCGCCATCAGCGACGGCTGATTTCAGGAACAAGCCGACATCGGTACGAATAATATCACGGATGGGCATCTTGACCGAGGGGTCGCCTTCGATTGCGGCAGCGAGGGTGGCTGAACCTAGCTGGCGGACCGGCCGGTCACTGACCTTGGCGATGGCCTTGGGATAGGCATTGGAAGCGCAGGTGCCCACGGTTGCGAGCACGGCGACCCCACCCTGCGCGCCCTCGGCGGACTCGACTAAACCTTGCGCGCCGGCTTCGACGACCCCGACGACGATGACAGGAAGCCCCCACGCTTTCACAGCGGCACGGATATCTTCGAGTCCGAAGGCGGTGGCGGTATTGCAAGCGATGACGATGGCCTTCACCGGAGGTTTGTCGCCCCTCGCCTGTCGGCGTCCGAGTAGAAATAAGGCGTCGCGCAGGATGAGCTCGCGCAGGAAACCCGTGCGGCCAGCGGCGGAATAGTTGCCGTAGGGCATGTTAGCCTGATCACCGAAATAGACGAAGCGCTCGCCGGCGAAATCCGGTATACCATCCGCGCCTTCTGAACCGGTCAGATTATGGTGGCGATCATGGGATTTAATTGCTTCCAGCACCGTGAGACCTCCGACGCCGGAATCAAAGACGCCGATGGGAAGATCGCTAAGGTCGCCGAGGTAATCTGCGGCCCGGAAACTCGCGGTCACATCGCCCTCGGCATGCGCCTTGGCATAAGCGACCACCGTAGGAACGATTTCTTCCGCGGCAGATGCCTGCAGAAAAAGGAGCCCGATGAGAAGGAAGCTGCGCATAGTCAGGTTCGGTCAGTTCGATAAACTCGGCGCACCCTCTGGGTAAGGGTGCAGAGCGCTTCCCATGGAATGCAATCCGCCCACGCGCAAAACTCGGCGACGGCAATGCGGTCCTTCCCTTGCGCCCCTAGAATCGTAACGATGTCTCCCGCGACAATTTCAGGAATATCCGTGATATCAAGGATGGTCTGATCCATCGTCACCCGGCCCAGAATCGGGCAGCGTCGACCGTGTAACAGAAAGAACCCGCGATTACTGGCCGCCGTCGGCACGCCATCTCCGTAACCCACGGCGACAATGGCCACGCGCGTCGGTCGCGAAAGGACTTTGGTCCGGTTATAGCTGACGGCCGTACCTGCCGGGAGATCCTTCACCAGCACCACGCGGGCGTGAAACGAAAGAACCGGCTCGGGCTTAAGGCTCGCCAAGAATGACCCCGCCGAAGGTGGTAACCCATACTGCATGAGACCGATACGGACGGCATTGAAAGGCGAATCTGCGGAAAAACTTTCCAGCCCCGCGCTATTGTCCGCATGAATCAGCATCCGGGCTTTTTCCGCCGGCGTGACGAGTGCGAGTAGACGCAAGAAAATCTGGCGTTGCTCGGTCGTAAAACCGGCATCCGAATCCGCTTCGGAAAAGTGAGTGTAAATGCCGCGCCAATCGAAACGCGCTTGACTCCGGACATAGGTAAAAAGCTCCGGAGCGGCTTCATGCCAGACACCTGCCCGCCCCATCCCGGTATCTACTTTGACGTGAACCTTGGCCGTCAGCGCCGAAGCGTTGACGATCGCAGCCAAGGCGGCGGCTTCCGCTAGCGAGTTAAGCGTGATATCCAAACCAAGCGCGACAGCCCTCGCCATCTCGCCGGGCAAAGTCGGGCTAAGCAAAAGAATATCCCCTTCGTGGCCGATCTCGCGAAGCCGTGAAGCCTCCTCGACATTCGCCACCGCAAAACAATCGACGCCCGCCTGCATCAGACGCGTTGCCACTTCAGGCATGCCATGCCCATAGGCATTGGCTTTTACCACGGCGACATAGCGAACATGGCGTGGCAGGGCTAGTTTGATGCGTCCGACATTACGATCGATGGCCGGAAGATCGATTTCGACCCAAGCGCGCGTTGCGGCATCATGATTGGCGGGACTCATCAGGAGGCACGATGGCGTTCACCGCCCCAAGTTGCGAAATCAGCCGCAGGATTAAGGGCTTCCGGTTTTGGCTCCAAGCGAAGCAAGGGCGACCGCGAAAACAAATCCGGCAATTGCGCCCAGGGTGATTCTATCACTGTGCAAAGCGGGAAGACGGCGGCGGCTTCTGGCGAGGTCGTCACGATCGGAAGATCTTTGGCCCGAAGTTGATCCGCCTCCATTTCGCTAGGAGCACCGGACTTTCCCTCGGCATCAACGCACAAACAATTCCAGCGCTTCAGCCTAGATTCCAAAGCGGCCGCATACGGAGGCAGATGGCCCGAGCGGGCCGCTGCTTCGGCCAAAACGGCCAGCGATTCCCAGACATAAATCGGCCGGGGGACCAACGTCGCCCAAGTACGCGCCGCCAAAGCCGCGATGCGGATGCCTAAGACCGAGCCTGGACCGACGCACACGGCAAACGAATTGATATCACTTAACTGTAAACCTGCTTCCGCCAAGGCTGCACGGGCGCACGCAAAAGTAGATTCCAAAGCGCCATCGACAGCGATCGCCTGACCGCTCCATTGAGTAGAAGAAATCACGCCTACGCGAACTCCGACACGAGCCGAGCCATCGATGACCAGACATGGTTCAAGCAAAGCCATGCAGATCAGCCTGGGGGCCAACCCAAGGCCCTGCCACCCAAGAGATGAACGTGCAGGTGCGGCACGGATTCGCCCCCGTCGGGGCCATGATTGATCACCAGACGGAAACCCTTGGCCAAGCCCAGTTGGCGTGCCACCTGCCCGGCTACCCTGAGCAAATGCCCTAACAAAGCCTGATCGGAAGCCTCGGCTTCACCGAGGCGGACGATCAATTGGCGCGGGACGATGAGGATATGAATGGGCGCCTGCGGCGCGACGTCATGAAACGCGACGCAGAGATCATCTTCGTGGACGAGCCTGGCCGGAATCTCCTTGTCGGCGATCTTCTGGAAAATCGTCTTGGGCATATTCATAAGGTGATTATAACACGACCACCGTCACGCGCCGGCGGCCGGCCTGGCGGGCGACGAGACCTTGCAGGAATTCTACCGCTTCATCGTAGGCTTGGCGCGATTTGCTCGAGCGGGCCCGCGGACCGGTGAGGTATTGATCCTGAAGCCCTACCGCCCAAAACAAGACGTCCGCCGCATCGCCCGTCGTGGCCAAGGCGGCCTCGACCCGCTCCGAGGCCCAAAGGGCGTCAAACGGCTCGGCCCGGTGGTCCAAGACGGCCACGGACGGCGCGGGCTGATGCGGAGACAGCAAGCGGAAGATCTGCGCGGCGGCGGCGGCCAACTCCATAGCGCCCAAGCTAGGATCGGTCTGCTCATCGTTTTCAAAAACCCGGAGGACCGCATCCACATCGCGGCTTAATTGCGGAGCCGTGCCCACCATCGAAGCGATTAGCGCATTAAGAGTCCGCAGCCGGATCGACTTGGGCAAGGCCGCGGTCACTTCACTTTTCCTCCCTTACGCAATTGTTCGATGGCCTTAGCAAGTTCTTCGATATCACGGAACTCGCGATAGACGCTGGCGTAACGCACATAGGCAATCTGATCGACGCCTTGAAGTTTGGCCATGATCTCTTCGCCGATTGCGCTCGAGGGAACTTCGTCTTCGAATTTGGCCTGCAAGCCCTCGACGACCTCCGAGATCAGAAGATTGATGCGTTCGACCTCGATGGGTCGCTTATCCGTAGCCTTGCGGATGCCAGCGGCGATCTTGCCCATGTCAAATTCCTCCCTGGCGCCGTTACGTTTCACCACCGCCAGGCCTTCGCGGACGATTTCTTCGATCGTACTGAAACGGTGGGCGCAAGCCAGGCATTCACGTCGGCGCCGGATCGAATGGTTACCCTTTCCGAGGCGGGTCTCCAAAACCTTCGTGTCCTCGTGATTACAGCGCGGGCAGAACATCGCTCAGAGTTTCAGGAAGTTGCCCAATAATTCCAAACCGTGTTCGGTCGCAAAAGATTCCGGATGGAATTGCACGCCCCAGATGGGCATCTCGCGATGTCGGAGCCCCATGACCAAGCCGTCATCGGTCCAAGCTGTCACTTCCAAGCAAGAAGGGAAAGTCGAACGCTCGACGACCAACGAATGGTAGCGAGTGGCGGCAAAAGGATTAGGCAAACCGTTGAACAAGTCCGTGTTGTTATGAAAAACCGGCGAAGTCTTCCCGTGCATCAAGTGGGGCGCACGAATGACGCGGCCGCCGAAAACATGACCGATGGCCTGATGGCCTAGGCAAACACCGAGTAATGGCTTCTTGCCGGCGAAGGCCTTGATCATATCGCACGAAACTCCCGCCTCAACCGGCGAGCACGGACCGGGCGAAATCATGACGCGATCCGGGTTGAGCGCCAAAGCTTCCTCGACAGTGATCTGGTCATTACGAAAGACCTTCTGCTCAACGCCTAATTGACCAAAGTATTGGACAAGGTTGTAGGTGAACGAATCGTAATTATCGATGACCAGGAGCACGACGAAACGATTTGCCCGTCGCGTCGAAGTGTCAAGGAACGGAGCAGCCGTGTGAACAACTGAGCCAGCGGACAAAGTTGTTCGCATCAGGCATCTTTACGGCAGGAAGAAATCTGTTGTTCGCCGATAATCATGACCCTGAAAGCGGAAAATAATCATAGAACTTTTGCGCACGACCCGCCCGGCTGGACTCTCGCTTCGATGCGCCGTGCTTGCCTGTCTTTGCCTGCTCAAGCGATTCAATCCAGCCGCCAGCCCCAGACACCCGATTCGCCCCTGCCTAACCCTCCCCTTACCTCCATCCAGCCCCCTTTGTCGCATATCGTGAATTACCCCACAACCCCCTCAAAAGTAGGACTTTACAGATAGGCCAGCTGTGAATAACTATGTTAAAGGCATGAAACAGCGCACACTTGGACGGGAAGCCTCAGTAAAGGGCAAAGCCTTGCACACCGGCCAGGAGGTCACCCTTACCCTGAAGCCGAGCGCACCCAACACCGGGCTCATCTTCCGTCGTATCGATCTTTTCGGCAAACCTGAGGTTCGGCCAGTATCAGAAATGGTCACCGAACTCGAACGCAAGACGACCGTCTCCTCGGACACGGTCAAGCTACACACCATTGAGCACGTGCTTTCGGCCCTGACGGGAATGGGCGTAGACAATGCCATCGTTGAGATCGACGCTTCCGAGCCCCCCATCGTCGACGGTTCGGCACGACCTTTCACCACGCTCATTCATCAGTGCGGTATCGTCGAGCAAGATGCCCAGCGAGAGGTCTTCACCCTGACGCATCCGATCACCATCAACGAAGGAAGCCGCTCGATCATCGCGCTTCCGTTTGATGGCTTACGAATCACCTGCACTTCCGCCGACGACCGCGGCATCCATACTCAGCACCTCACGATTGATATCGATCCGGAAACTTACGAAGCCCAAATCGCACCCGCGCGTACTTTTACGATTTACGAAGATATCGAAGAGCTTTTGAAAAAAGGTCTGATTCAAGGCGGCTCACTTGATTCCGCCATCATCCTTAAAGGCGATAAAGTCGTCAGCAAGGAACCTCTTCGCTTCAAAGACGAACTCGTTCGCCATAAAATTCTGGATATCATCGGAGACATCGTGCTCGCCGGCATCCGGCTAAAAGCGCACATCATCGCCGTACGCCCTGGACACGCCTTAAACGCCCGCCTAGCCGCTTCCGTCCGCAAACAATGGCAGGAGTCCAAAGAACCTAAGCCCAAGGCCGAAGCTACCCGTAAAATCGAAGCTCCTAAGGCGCCTATCGGCAGTGCGTTGGATATCCGTCAGATTCTCAACGCCCTGCCCCACCGTTACCCCTTCGTAATGGTCGACCGTGTGGTCGAACTCACCGACGACTCATTGGTTGCGATCAAAAACGTGACGATCAATGAGCCTTACTTCCAAGGACACTTCCCCGGACAACCCGTCATGCCTGGCGTGCTTCAAATCGAAGCGATGGCCCAGGCCGCCGGTCTCATCATGTTGCGCCGCGGCGCCCCGGATGAAGCCCCTAAGGTCGTTTTCTTCATGAGTGCGGACAAGGTCAAATTCCGTAAAGCCGTCACCCCGGGTGACACCTTGGAGATTCGAGCCAAACTGACGAAGGTTCGCGGGCGCATCGCCGCCGCCGAGTGCGAATGTTTCGTGAATGGCGAATGCGTCTCGTCGGCTGAACTGCTCTTCACCGTCGCCGAATCGCTCAGCACCTAAGTCGCATGTCCGACAAAATCCACCCGACTGCGATCATCGAACCCGGAGCTAAGCTGGGCAAGAATGTGACGGTCGGCGCCTACGCTTTCGTCGGAGCCGACGTGACCTTAGGTGACGGATGCATCCTTCACCATCACGCGTCAGTCGAAGGCTTCACCCAGCTGGGACCCCAATGCGAAGTCTTCCCCTTCGCCGTCATCGGTGGCCGGACCCAAGACCTGAAGGCTAAGCCCGGAAAACCTGGCCTGAAGGTTGGCAGCCGTAATACTTTTCGCGAATACGTCAGCGTCCACCTTGGCACCCAAGAAGGCGAATGGACCATCCTCGGTGACGATAACGTCCTGCTGGCCTATTCCCACATCGCGCATGACTGCGTCATCGGCAACCATCTTGTCATCTCGAGTCACTCCGCCGTCGCCGGCCACGTGCACGTCGGGGACCACGTGAATATCGGCTGGAACGCCGGTATTCATCAATATTGCCGCATCGGAGACCACGCCATGGTCGCAGCCTGCTCGAAGTGCGTGCAGGACGTCCCCCCTTTCGTCATCGCAGATGGCAACCCCTGCGAGACCAAGATGATCAACGCCGTCGGTCTGAAGCGTTCGGGTTTCTCCGACGAAGAAATCGGGGCGGCCAAAGCGCTACACCGCCTTTTCTATCGCGACGGACTCAACACCACCCAGGCCATCGAAAAGGCACGTGCTTTGCCCGAGGCTTCCGGGCGCATCGTAAAGAGCTTCCTAGACTTCGCCGCGTCGACCAAGCGCGGCCTAGCCTAAGTACGGTAGGCGCTTGCGCCGGTTTGCGGCTTTCCTATTTTCGCGAGCATGAAAGCCCTCCTGTCTTCCCTTCTCGCTTTTCTCGGTACCTTCAGCCCGCTCGGCGCGGCTATCGTCGAGAAGCCTCTGGAGTATAAATCCGGCGACGTCCTCTGCGAAGGCTGGCAGGCCTATGACGACGCCGTGACTGGCAAGCGCCCCGGTGTACTCGTCGTGCACCAGTGGACTGGCATCAGTGACCACGAGAAGGAAGCCGCCCGCAAACTCGCTACCCTCGGTTACAACGTCCTCGTCGCCGACATCTATGGCAAAGGGATCCGCCCGCAACCTCCGGCCGCTGGCAAGGAAGCCGGTAAATACAAGGCCGACCGGCCGCTGCTCCGCGCCCGCGTCAACGCTGCGCTCGACGTGCTTAGCCATGACGCCCGCACCGATGCCTCCAAAATCGCTGCGACGGGCTACTGCTTCGGCGGCACGACCGTAGTCGAACTCGCCCGCAGCGGCGCCGCTATCAAGGGCGTCGTCAGCTTCCACGGCGGCTTGGATTCTCCGACCCCGGCCGACGGCAAGAACATCAAGGCCAAGGTCCTCGCGCTCCATGGCGCCGACGATCCCTATGTCCCGGCCAAGGATGTCGCCGCCTTCGAAGCCGAGATGAAGGCCTCGGGAGTGGACTATAAACTCATCAAGTATCCCGGCGCCGTCCACAGTTTCACGCATAAGGCCGCCGGCAACGACAACTCCAAGGGAGCCGCCTACAATGCCGACGCCGATAAAGCCTCCTGGATCGAAATGGAGAATTTCCTTAAGGCCGCGCTCGGCCGCTGAAAGCCAAGTCATGCCCCGATTCGGAAGATTGTTCTGCGCCTTACTCCTGATAGCCGGGACGGTATCGCCAGCCAGATCCGCCCAGCAACCGTTCCTGACCGCCACCGGCCATGAAAGTCGCGTCGACCTGACTTGGACGCCTCTCGCAACTGGAGCGGAGCGCTATACCATCGAACGGGCCGAGAAACCTTCCGGGCCATTCACCGTCATCGCCCACGGATATCGTCTGAGCGAGTACAGCGACTTCTTAGGAACTAACGGACAGAGCTACAGCTATCGCATCACCCTCGAAGCAGGCAAAGGAGGGCCTGTAATGAGATCCGCCACAGCCACCGCGACACCCGCCGCCATGACGGACGACCAACTGCTGACCTCCGTCCAGGCCGCCACCTTCCGCTATTTCTGGCAGGGCGCACATCCCGTCAGCGGACTCATCCGTGAACGCTCCAACTTTGACCCCAATTGCGCCACCGGCGGCACGGGATTTGGCATTTACGCCATCATCATCGGTTCGGAACGCCATTTCATCACTCGCCCTGAGGCTGCTGCTAGGGTTCAAAAAATATTCAGCTTCTTGGAGGACAAAGCCGAACGCTATCACGGGGCTTTTTCGCATTGGATCGATGGTGAGACCGGTAAAACGCGCCCCTTCTCGGAATTCGACGACGGAGCCGACCTTCTCGAGACGGCCTTACTAATGCAAGGCGTGCTAGCGGCACGGCAGTATTTTAATCGCAACGAAGCAGTTGAAAGGGATATCCATCTGCGAGCGGATCGCCTCTGGAAGGCCGTCGATTGGAGTTGGTTTCTCAAGGAGTCAGGCGGAAAATCCCTCTATTGGCACTGGTCGCCTAATTTCGGCTGGAAGAAGAACCTGCGCATCACGGGCTGGAACGAAGGCATGATCGCTTACCTCTTGGCAATCGCCTCGCCCACGCATCCCATTCCCTCCGATTGTTATGCTCTAGGATGGGCAAGCTCCAAGCATTACGCAAACGGCAAGGAATACTACGGCCTTCGGCAATCCGTCGGCAGCAGTATGGGTCAACCGCTTTTCTTCACCCAATACTCCTTCATTGGGTTCGATCCGCGCGGCAAGTCTGACGCCTACTGCGACTACTTCGCGAATAACCGCAACACGACGCTGATCCACCGAGCCTATGCCATCGACAACCCTGGCAAACATGCTGGTTACGGGGAGAACGTGTGGGGGCTCACGCCCAGCATCGGACCAGACCGATATCAACCGTCCGCCCCTGGGAAGAAAGATTTCGGCACCATCGCTCCGACCGCCTGCCTGAGCGCGATGCCCTACGCCCCGAAAGAATCCATGGCGGCGCTTCGCCATCT
>DKND01000090.1:0-1812 GCA_002470605.1 Opitutia bacterium UBA7397 | reverse complement strand
AATCCAGAGCTCGATTGGTACGCGCAGTCTTATCTGGCCATCGACCAGGGGCCCATCATCGCGATGATCGAAAACCACCGCACCGGCCTGTGTTGGAAACTCTTCATGGACAACCCTGAGATCGCACCCATGCTCGCCAAGGTCGGATTCAAAGGCCATAAGCGCTGAGAAAATCAGCTCCATCCCCTTTACCTCTCAAATGAAAGCCCGCCTCCCATTCCTGCTTCTCTCGGCCTCCGCCCTGCTCGCCGAACCCAGCGACGGCCTCGCACCCGAGGTCGCAGGCCTGAACGCCGCCGCGGTCTCCTACGCACTGGAAGCCAAACTGCCTGACCTCGAGAAACCCTTCCTCTCGACCAAGCCGCAGGAGCTCACGGATGGCCTTACAGTCGGAGAGCTCAAAGGCGCGCAGAAAGAAACCGTATTAAAATTCGCCCATGAGATCGCGGACGGTAAGCACGGCGAAGTAGACAGCCTCCTCGTCGCGCACCATGGCCAGCTGCTCTTCGAGTCCTATTACCGTCGGGGCCGTCAGAACTACCCGCACTATCAGATGTCGATCACCAAGTCCTACACGGCCATGGCCGTCGGACGCGCGATTCAACTCGGTTACCTGAAGATGTCGGACCTCGACCGCCCAGTTTACTCTTTCTTGAATGAACTTCAGCCGGCGAAGTTTGTCGCGGGCGCCAAAGATGTCACCCTCGCGCAGGCGATGAATATGAAATCGGGCGTCCGCATCGACGAGACCAAGGTCGGAGAACTCGTCAAGAATCCGGCCGGACTTAAAGGGCAAGGCCAGATTCAGGGCTATTTCCAACATAGCGCGCCGATTCCAGCCGCTCCGCGTACTTTCAAATATCAATCTTCAGACCCCAGCATGGCCATGCAAGTCGTACAGGCCAGCGTGCCGGGCTCCGCCGCGGAATTCATCCGCAAGGAGCTCTTCGGCAAGCTCAGCATCACGAATTACAACTGGGAAACTGACACCATTAGCGGTTGGCCTAAATCAGCAGCTGGCGCGGGCGTCCTTTCGCGTGATATGGTCAAGTGGGGCCTGCTCGTGCTTGATAAGGGTAAGTGGCACGGCGAACAGCTGATCCCCGCTGAATACGTGGCCAAGGCCACTTCGCGCATCAACGAGAACTCCGACACGAATGGTTATGGTTATTTCTGGTGGACCGATGACTTCAAGATCGGAGACAAATCCTATCACGCGATGGAAGGACGCGGTGCCGGTGGCCAATTTATCTTCATATTCCCGGAGGCCGATCTCGTCGTCGTCGTGACCGCCCACCATAAAGGCATGGGCACGATGCTCAAAGAACTTCCGCCCGCACTCCTACCGGCGTTCCTTGCCCGATAGTCGGCCTACCGAAGGGGACTGAAAATGCGAATCTCCCACTTCCCGCTACTCGCAGTGCTTATGCTCGTCGGCTGCAAGCCTGAGGCGGTGACGCTGCGCGGGACGCCGGCGGAGCTAAGCGCGATGCACAGTTCTGGCGATCGCGACTTCAGCGCGGGAGACGTCGTGACCTGGGCCCAACTAGACGACACTTTCCTCGACCGTTCAGCGAAACTCGAGGTGGGCGCGGCCGACGGGAAGAAGTTCATCATCCTCCTGAAGTCCGACGGCACACCTCAGGGCGCGGGCTAAAAAGCACAGAGCCGCGAATCGCTCCGCGGCTCTGTGCTTTCCTGGCGGGCCGGCTTAGGCCACACGCTCAACGACGAGCGGGGGCATATTCGGGCGCTTGGGAGCGAGGCGATAGGCGTCGCGGAAATACGGGAGCGCGGCGTCGACCTTGGCCT
>DKND01000110.1 GCA_002470605.1 Opitutia bacterium UBA7397 | reverse complement strand
CACAGGCCGAGTACACGACCAAGTAAAGGTCGCCGGGAAACCGGAACCCAAAGGGCCGACGCAAGTCGGCCCTTTTTTACACTTTAACAATGACCGCCCGCAACTACACCGCATGGAAAAAGCTCTGTTATTAATCGGTCACCCCGGGCATGAAATCCGCTGCCATGGCTGGATGAGCCGAGCCAGACCCCAAGTCCAGGTCCTAACTACGGGCGGAGGAGCATCAAAGACCGGCCGCCTCGCAAGCACGAAGAAAATCATCGAACAAGCCGGAGCCAAATACGGAGACGAGCTGATGACTTTTTCCGACCATGAAGTGTATGGGTTCATGCTGGACCAGACAGCCGGACCCTTGATCGAGTGGACAGAAGCCGTCGTACAGACCATCCTCAAGGAACGCCCCACAACCTTGCTGACCGACATGGTCGAAGGCTATAACTCCAGCCACGATCTGGTCGCTTACCTCACCTCAACCGCTGTCGAACGAGCGGCAATGCTCGGATGGGTTGTCCCTCAGATACTCTGTCAACCCCTAACCGGACCACCCGACATGGCTTGGGGAGGGAAGCTTGTTCCCGCCATCACCTTGGAATTAACCAACGAAGAGTTTGTTCAAAAACTGTCCGCAGCGCGCGGCTACCCGGAACTCGCCGATGAAGTAGAAACAGCCCTGATGGAGAATTCGGCCGCAAGCTTCAAAAAGGAATGCCTTTATACGCCGGCCAGTGGCACAGCTATCCTGACCACATTGCCCGACGCCAAACCTTACTACGAAACCTTCGGAGAGATTCAGGTTAGTCGCGGAAAATTCAAGGATGTCATCCGTCATGCCCAGCACTTGGTGCCGCTTGTGAAGACAATCCGTGCGGCTGCAGGCCTCTCCGTCGCGTGAGGGTGCTTATCGCCAACGGTTGGCTCGGCGGGCGAAGCGGAAGCGAAGTCCATACCAAGGACCTGGCATTGGCGCTTCAACACCGCGGGCATCAATGTGCGGTCTACGTCGGCTACCTCCGGGAGGACGATGACGTAAGATCCCTCCGCTCCGCTGGGGTCATCGTCACGGATGATCTTAAGGAAATGCATTGGGTCCCGGAAGTGATCCACGGACATCATGTGCGTGAAACTGTCCAAGCCTGTCAGGCATTTCCACGGACGCCTGCCATCCAGGTATGCCATGATGCCACCCACGAACGTGACCGCGCCGCGAAACGGTCTTGCGTTCAACAGTGGGGGGCGGTCGATGGTTTCTGCCAAGAACGGTTCGTGCGTGAAACCGGCCTAGATCCGGCCGAGATACCCGTGATCTTCAATCCGGTTGATCTAGACTTCATCCCCGCACGACCAGTGCCACCCCCCTCACGTCCACGTCGGGCCGCCTTATTTTTCAGTTCAATTCATACTCCGCTGCTGGCCGAACCCATCCTCAAGGCCTGCGCCCGCTTCGGCATAAGTCTTGATATCATCGGCCCAGGTACGCCGGGCTTCGTGACCAATCCTGGTGCGAAGTTGCCTGATTACGATCTGGTATTCGGCAAAGCCCGGTGCGCAATCGAAGCCATGGCCAGCGGAGCCCATGTCATCCTCTGCGCTCCGGAGGGCATCGGACCACGCATCACGCTGGATAACTTCCAGGTATTGCGGCATCGAAATTTCGGGCGGAGCCTCCTCGACACGCCCCTCAGCCAAGCAGAAATCGAAGTGCGAATCGGCGAGCTTGAATCATCTAATACGGTAGCCTTGACCAAACTTATCCGTCAGCAAAATAGCACAGAAGCCCTAGCCTTATTAGTCGAAGAAATTCACCTGAAGCTCGCCAAGATAGCCGTGAGGCGTAATTCGCTGACCTTATGGCCTTACTATGCTTTCCTGAGGCTTCGTTCATATTTAGCCGCCAAAACCGAGAGGGCCAAGGCAAGACAAAGGCGCCGACAAAGTGACGCGGTTGAGTGAGATTACTTCGCCACCGGCGCCTTACCCTGGGGGCTGGCGGTCAGGAATTCCGCGCGACTAATGAAGCCATCGCCGTCGGCATCGCGACGCGCGAACCACTCAGAGGCGTCAGCGGCGGAACGACTGACCGAAAATTCGGCACGCGAGAGCTTACCGTCTTCGTCGGTATCGAGTTTCTTGAAGAGCGGTGAGCGCTCGGCGGAGACATCAGCCTTCGCCTTCGCCTTCCCCTTCCCCTTCTTCGCCGGCTTGTCGTCGCCAGGAATCGCTGGGAGCGGCAGGTAGTCGAAGTCGATGATCATCTTCTTCGCCATCTCCAGACGCAAAGTGCGCTCGACTTCGGCGACCTCGGGTTTACCGCTAAGATTATTCAATTCGGCTGGGTCCTTTTCCAGGTCATAGAACTCGTAAACTGGACGCGGTGCGGAGAAGTAAGTGGCGCTCATGCCCGGCGCCATCGCGCCCTCGGCATTTAGGCTTTGCATGGATTTCCAAGCTGAGCCGCCGGCGCTGTCGACAGGCGAATAGGGTATCCATGGGGTACAGTTGTAAATCGCCTTATACCGGTCACTCCGGACCGCACGGGAGAGGTCGTAGCCACCGCTATTCATAGCGACTTGTACGGGAGCACTGCCGTGGGGGCCACGCTCCGTAAAAACGTAGTCCCGCGTCTTGGGAGCCGTGCCTTTGAGAATCGGCAAAAAACTGACGCCGGTCATGCCTTTGGCCGACTTGAGACCAGCGGCATCCAGCACCGTCGGCCCAACGTCTTCCCCGCTGAGTAAAGACGAGGAATCGCCACCGGGTGCGACGACGCCAGGCCAGCGCACCACGCAGGGCACGTTGCAGCCAGGGTCATAAAGCGAGCCCTTACCATGCGGTAATGCCTGACCATTATCGCCCGCGAAAATCACGAGGGTGTCCTTGGCCAAGCCAAGCTTATCCAGTATCGCAAGCACCTTACCCGTGGTCTCGTCGACGCGATTCACCTCGGCGCAGTAGTCGGCATACTGCTCCCGTACACCCGGCAGATCAGGCACATGAGCGGGTAATTTGAGAGAGGCTGGATCCGGACGATAGGACGCGGGCGCGGTCCAAGGGTGGTGAGGGTCGCTGAAATTCACCCAGAGACAGAAAGGCTTATCCTTCGGACGCCCTTCGAGAAAAGCTGTGGCCTGCTCCACCGCGACTGGATCAGAGCCCGTCTGCACCACGTCGAAACGATCCTTGAAAGTCTTGAAGCCGCCGACTTCAAGGAATTTGCCCAATTCGTCGTCACCCTTCGCCGAGCCATCAAGGTGATAGATCCGGCCGACGACGCCGACGTAATAGCCCGCCTCCTTCTTCAGAACTTCAGGGAACGTGATCACGTCGCGCGGCAACGGCGAAGAGAAGCGCGTGATGCGGGCGGCCACAGGCGAGCGACCGCTCAGATAAGATGCCCGTGAGGGTACGCATTGCGGGGCGGCGGTAAAGAAGCGGCGAAATTTAATCCCTTCCGCCGCCAACTTATCGATACAGGGCGTGCGCACGTTACCATCGCCGTAGCAGCTCAAGTAAGGGTAGCTATGGTCATCGGATAGGATGAAGAGGACATTCGGCCGCTCGCTCGCACGGGCGAGGGCGCCCATAAACATGACAAGAAATAAGACCCAGGGGTAAGCTTTCATACCTAAGGCTTAGTCTTTAATCTCAAATCATCAACATTCTTAGAAATCCGGACGGGCTGACCGATTTCTGATTATTTTGTAAAAAACTTACCTCCCCGGCGGCTAGGGATTGCAGTCTGGCGATAATTGCACGGACTACTGCCACCCCCATGAGAGAGACCACCTCCAACCCTGATGCCATCCATTCGGATGCCTTTTTGGCGCGCCTGATGCGCGACCAACTCAAACTCTCTATCGCGTGCGCGCTGTGCTTCATCGTGGCGCTCGTCGCGCTACCGTTGCTGAATTACTTTCAGCCGGCGTTCATGGCGCAGCGGGTGTTTGGCTTCACGCTCTCGTGGTTGATTCTCGGCGTGCTCTTCTTCCCGTTCGTATGGATTATTTCCTTCATCTTCATTAAGCGCTCCATCGCCCTTGAAGTCGCCG
>DKND01000058.1:5710-6566 GCA_002470605.1 Opitutia bacterium UBA7397 | reverse complement strand
CGGGCTCCGTTGACGTGCAGGATTTTCGCGGGGCCCTTGGAGGCGGTCTTCGGCTTCAGCGAAGCAAGATAGTGCTCAATCGCGACGAGGGTCTTGTCGTCGGCCTTGGCTAACACTTGCGGCATCACCGTGCCGGGATGGACCGAGGCGGGATCGGCGACGAACTTGCGCAACCATTCCGAACGGACGCGCTGCGTGACCGTCGCGAGCGCGGGGCCGCGCAGCGCCGGCAGACCGGTCTCGCCGCCATGGCAGTTGACGCAACCGAGCTCGTTATAAAGCAGACGGCCACCTTCGGCCGACGGCGACGACGCATGGAAGCGCTCGAATCCGGTGACGAGGGGTTCGGCGCTCAGCGCGGCGGTGCCGAGTAGGATCGCGAGGCGTACCATCATGCCGTCTCGAGGATACACTTATCTACGTAGGCCCGCGACTTGTTCACGGCCGCGGTGATTTCGCCAACGGTCGGCAGGATCGGGATGCCGCGTGGGGTCGGGTGCATGAAGATCTCGGCCACGCCCTTGAAGCGGACATCGCGGAGCGCCTTGATGACGAGGCGATAGTCAAGACCGCCGCCAAAGCCGGGAAGCTGCTGCATCTCGATCTCCTTGCTGGCCTTCTTGAATTCGCCTTCGGAATACTCCTGAAAATAAATGAACGGGAGATTCTTCCCTCCGGCGTAGCGGATGAGGTCTGGGATCTGGTCCTGCCACTCGTGCAGATGGTGCGGGGCGAAGGCGAGGCCGAGATTCGGCGAGGTGTTCAGGTCGGCAAACGCCTTGATCGAATCCGGATGGTGGAGGATTTGGTTGATATGATTCTCGACGGCGATGGTGACGCCGAGTTCGGCGGCCTT
>DKND01000058.1:4401-5655 GCA_002470605.1 Opitutia bacterium UBA7397 | reverse complement strand
CCGTGCTTCTTCACCCAAGCCATCTCTTCCTGGAGCTTAAATGGTCCGAGCGGATAGCGCGTGCTGGAGCCGAGGCGGACGCCGTGCTTCTTGAGCAAGGCCGCGAACCCTTCTTCACCCAGGGCCGTAGCCTGCTCGCGCTGGTCACCGTGTACCTTACACCAGATATCGAGCGACTCGGCGCCGACCTTGGCCACTTCGGGCAGGATGACGTCGAGCGGCATCGTGCCATAAAGGGCCGACGACAGCGTGGTACGAATCTTGAAATCATTCTTTGGCTCAGCTCGAGCTGAAAGCGCCACGAAGACGGCGGCAGCGGGGACGGTGCGGAGGAAATCGCGACGGGAAAGCATGGCCTTATTTTTGGTCGCGTTGCGCTTCGAGCATCTTGATCCAAGGCCCAACGAAGGAACCGTGGTCATGGAAGGTACGGCCGCTGACCATGTTGCCGTCGATGACGACCGGGGCGTTGACGAAGATGCCGCCGCAGACTTCGAGGTCGAACTTGCACTTGGGCACGGTGGCCATGTGCAGGCCCTTCACGATGCCCGCACGGGCGACGATCTCGACGCCATGGCAGACGCTCATCATCGGCTTCTTGTGCTCCCAGAACCAGCGGGTGGTCGACAGGAGGGCTTCATCTTCGCGCAGGTACTCAGGGCCGCGGCCACCACTGAAGAAGATGCCGGCGTATTCCTCGGGCTTGATGTCCTTGAAGGCGATGTCGCAGTTGATCGTGTAACCTTCCCACTCCTTGGTAATCGTCCAACCTGGCTTCACCTCATGGAGCACGGTCTGATAAACGCGCTTATCGATGGAGGCGAAGACCGGCTGGAAGCCGGCTTCTTGCAGGCGGTAGACCGGATACATCGTATCCAGCAGCTCGGTGGCGTCGCCGATGATCACGAGTACCTTCGGCTTGTTGGCGTTCTCGGGCTTGTCGGCGCCCGAAGAGATCGCGGATTGGTTGTGGTTGTCGACGAGAGCGGCGGAAGCCAAGGCGCCAAAGCCAAGCAGGCCGACAGTGAGGAGGCGGAGTTTCATAGGGGTAAGTGACTATATCCTTTCTTGCCCGGAAAGTCATTACATCTATGATGCACTAAATGTAAGGTTTTTGGTCAACTCAGCCATGCCCACCACCCCACATCGCCGCACCCCCCGGGTCGCCCTCCTCGTCGAGACCACGCGGACCTACTCGCGCGAACTACTCGCCGGGGTCCGGAGCTATGTGGCCGCCCATGGCCCGTGGTCGAC
>DKND01000058.1:3141-4293 GCA_002470605.1 Opitutia bacterium UBA7397 | reverse complement strand
CGGGTCGATAAATTCAAGAAGGTCGTCGCCTCCTACGGTCAACGCTGCCGGGAACTCCCCGAAGATAATCCTGAACGCGTGCCGGACTGGGAACAAAGCCAATCCCGCCTGATGGCCTGGATCGCCCAACTGCCCAAGCCCATCGGTATCTTCGCCGCTACGGATCAACTCGGCGTCCGTCTGCTCGAAGCCTGCCAGACCGCCGGTGTCGCGGTGCCGGAAGAAGTCGCGGTCGTCGGCGCGGAGAATGAAGAAACGCTTTGCAGCTTTACGACCCCTCCCCTCTCGAGCGTCCGCTTCGACGGCCATGCCGTGGGTTTCGCCGCCGCTGAACTGCTCGACGGGATGATGCGCGGCAAAGTCACTCGGACAAAGCCAATCCTCATCGCCCCGCTCGGCATCGTGGTGCGCGGTTCCTCCGGGGAACTCGTCATCCGCGACCGACTCGTGGCCCGCGCGGTTTCACTCATCCGCGAAGGCGCCGTGCGCGGACTCGACGTCAACGAATTGGCCGCGAAACTGGGCGCTTCGCGCAGCACGCTCGATCGCCGCATGAAGACGGTGCTCAAACGCTCCCCGAAGGACGAGATCCTGCGCTGTCGTTTTCGCGAAGTGGAACGCCTGCTCCGCCAAACCAACCTGACGATCGATCTGATCGCCGAGCAAACGGGCTTTACGCATAGTCACTACCTGCAGGCGGCTTTCAAAGCCCGCTACAAGCAGACGCCAGGAAAATTCCGTCGTCGTAAAATATAAAGCCTACGCGTTCAACCCCACCACGTCTTCGGGCTCAGCCCAGGCGAAGACGGTGGCCTTGGAACCCGCTCGCTGACGAGGATTAGCTTCCGCAATTTTAAGCACCACTCCCCGCGGTGTCTGAAAATCATGCAGCGAGATATCTCCCTGAAAGAGCGACCGGGTGATGGCCCCGGCAAAGGCGTTCTCTTCCGGTGCCATGAAATCGATTTTGAGGCATTCGGGCCGGATACAGATCGTGATTTTATCGCCTTCACCCGGTGCGTCATCCGGCGTCGCCAAAGCGCCACGTACTTCGCCGATGACGGTGTCGGCGACGAACTCGCCCGCGCCGACGTGCTTCACTTTACCCGCAATAAGATTGGCCGAACCGAGGAACGTCGCCGTCCAGCTATC
>DKND01000058.1:0-3122 GCA_002470605.1 Opitutia bacterium UBA7397 | reverse complement strand
GGCCATCGCGAAAGCATCCTTCTGATCATGTAAGACACAAAGGACGGTGAGCCCCGTCGTGCGGACTAATTCGCGGATCGATTCCCGGACTTCGACGCGCGAAGCCGCATCCAAATTACTCAAAGGCTCATCGAGCAAAAGCAGTTTGGGACGCAAGGCGAGCGCCCGCGCCAAGGCGACGCGCTGCTGCTGTCCGCCCGAAAGTTCTTGCGGCCGTCGCTTAGCCCAATCCTCCGCTCCCACCGCTCGCAAAGCCTCCAAGGCACGCTGCTGGATTTCCGCCGGCTTTAGGTTCGACCCTTCCAACGCGAAGGCAGCATTCTCCAAAACCGTCAGATGCGGAAAGAGCGCATAGTTCTGATGCACAAAAGCGATGGCTCGCTCGGCGGGTGAAAAGAAACCCCACTCCCTACCGTCGTAAGTCAACTTGCCGCCCTGGGGCTCAAGCTGACCAGCAAGCACTTTAAGCAGGGTCGTTTTTCCGCTACCCGACGGCCCTAAGAGACAACAAAGCGACCCGGTCTCAATGGACAGATCGACCCCGGCCAAGATTTCGGCGGTTCCTAATAAGCGGCGGAGGGCGATGATACTGACGGCGGGCACACCCCCAACCTAGGTGGAAGGCAGGCGTTGGCGCAAGGTCGGTCAGCAGCCCCACCCCTGTGAATGATTTCCCCGCCTCTTCGCCTGCTCACGCTTGCCACGGGCAAAGTTTGGGGCAAGGTTTCCTCTCCCATGCGTAACGACGACGAAGACGAGGACGAGAAGACTCCAGCCGCCCCGAAAGAGGCCTCGCCGAGCGCCATGCTCATCCAGAAAAAATTCCTCGAACAACGGAAAATCTTCCTCTGGGGCGGCGTCGATGACGCTTCCGCCAAGGACATCGTGGAAAAACTCCTGTTCCTCGAAAGCGACGCCCCGGGCAAAGAAATCATTTTTTACGTCAGCACCCCGGGTGGCTCCATCACTGCCGGCATGGCTGTCTACGACACCATCCGCCTCATCACCTCGCCCGTCAAAGTAATCGTCACCGGCATGGCGGCCTCAATGGGCTCAATCTTGCTCCAAGCCCCCAAGAAGAAAGGCAACCGCCTGCTCTTCCCGCACGCGCGGGTCATGATTCACCAGCCGCTCATCATGGGTCGCATCCAAGCCCCCGCCGTGGACATTCATATCCAAGCGCAGGAAATGGAACGTATCCGCTCGGAGCTGAACGAAATCCTCGCCAAGGCTTCGAAGCAGAAGCTGGAAAAGGTCATCAAGGATACTGACCGCGACTTCTACATGACCGCCGAAGAAGCCATTGAATATGGCCTCGCCGACGGCATCGTGACGGAACTCTAATCCGACCGCACGCGCATGGGCATCGGCGACCGAGCCTATATGCGAACGCCGCCGGCGGCGCGTGAACCTTTGTCCGCCACGGTCTGGACACTCGGTGTGCTGGTCGTCTTCTTCATCGCGGAACTCATCCAAGAGTCGGCCGGCGCCCACTTCCTCAAGAGTTTTGAACTCACCGAAGCGCAGCCCCGTATCTGGCAATGGCTCACGCACGCTCTGCTCCATGACGGCTTCTGGCACCTTTTGGGCAACGCGCTCGTGCTCTGGTGGACCGGTGCGATTGTGGAAAATACTTACGGCCGGAAAGTGTTCTTCACCGTCCTGCTCTCCGGCGTCCTCGCTGGCGCCAGTATCTGGTGGCTCACGGGCCTCGGCGGTGCCCGAGCCGGAAGCAGTCTCATCGGCATCTCCGCCGGCGTTTACGCCCTGATGCTCGTCGCCCTGCTCGATAAGCTCGAACACCAGATTACGGTCCTCTTATTTTTCTTCTTACCCGTGACGCTCAAGGTGCGCTGGGTCTTGGGGGTCACGGCCCTACTCACCGCGATCGGCTGGATTTTTTCGGAACTGCCCTTCCGGCACGTCTGGAGCGGATGGACTCCGGCGTGGCAAGACGCCATCGCCCACTCCGCCCACCTCGGCGGGCTGATCTTCGGCTGGTTCGCCTGGCGCCGATTAAATCGGACAAATGCAGGCCCGAGCTACGCTCACATACAAATGGAGACTTACGCCCCGTCCCCCGACCTCGAAGCCAAACCCAGGCCGGAATCGCTTTCTTCCCCCAGCAAAGCCCAAGCCCGCGCCCAACTCGACGTCCTTTTGGACAAGATTTCCGCCGGGGGATTCGGCTCGCTCACCCCGGAAGAGAAACACAAACTCGAAGACCTCAGCGCCCGCCTCCGCTGACCCCCCATTTATGCGCAGACTCTTCACCCTATTTCTCGCCTGCGGCGCGGCCTTAGCCGCCGCCCCGGATGCCTTCACGACCAACGAGGCCATGCAGAAGGAAACCCGGGCCACCACGGTGCTGCTCGAGAAATTGCACATCAGTAAGAAAGATATGTCAGCGGTGGACATGAACAGCGTGCTCAAGACTTACTGCGAGAGCCTCGACCCGGCGAAAATGTATTTCACCGCCGAAGAGGTGGATGAGTTCATCAACCGCTACGGCAAGACGCTGGATCTCTACCTCCAACGGGGCAACCTGACCCCCGCCTTCGAGATCTACGCCCTTTTCAAGAAGAAGGTCGGTGACCGCACCCAGGCCGCGCTCCTCGCCCTCGACAAGCCCATCAACCTCAATGAACCGGGGACCTTCGGCATCGAACGCAAGAAAGCCAATTGGCCCGATGACCAAGCTGCCGCCGACGCCTTGTGGTCGAAGCGTCTCCGCCTCGACATGCTTTCGGAACTCTTAGGCGAAGATCGTCAGAATTCTCCGCGCGCCGACAGCACCAAGCCCAAGGCCGCCAAAGAAACGGGCATTCCCGAAATCACGCTCGAAAAGACCAAAGAAGCCGTCGCGCGTCTCAAGAAGCGCTACGATAAGACCCGCACCTACCTCAATTTCGACCAATACGAAGTCGAAGAGATTTTCCTGAATGCCTATTCCAGCCAATACGACCCGCATTCGACTTTCTTCTCCCAGCAGTCTTTGGAAGAATTCGAGATCGCGATGCGTAATTCGCTTTGCGGCATCGGCGCCACGCTCGCCGACGAAGACGGCGTCTGCGTCATCAAAGACATCTTGCCCGGAGGCCCACTGGAAATCTCCGGCCAAG
>DKND01000073.1:7299-8207 GCA_002470605.1 Opitutia bacterium UBA7397 | reverse complement strand
TCATCCGCGTGCTGGGCGTGAATGGCGGTATCGGTTTTGCTTACGAATATGCCGGTTCGACCTTTGATGCCTTCTCGCTCGAGGAGCGCATGACGGTTTGTAACATGTCGATTGAGGGCGGCGCCCGTTGTGGTTACGTGAATCCCGACCAAAAGACTTTTGACTACATTAAGGGTAAGCCCTTCGCGCCTAAGGCGGCGGATTGGGATGCGGCGGTCGCCCGCTGGCAGTCTTTTGCTTCCGATCCCGGTTGCGCTTACGATGAAGTCGTCAAGTTCGAGGCCTCGGAAATCCGTCCGACCGTCACCTGGGGTATCACGCCTGGTCAGGCTATTTTCATCGACGAAAAGATGCCCGCCTTGGAAACCTTGAACGCGGCTGACCGTCAGACGGCGGAGGACGCGTATAAGCATATGAAGTTGGCTCCCAACACCCCAATCAAGGGCACCAAGGTCGACGTCTGCTTCCTGGGTTCGTGTACCAACGGCCGCATCTCCGATTTACGTGAAGTCGCCAAATATCTCAAGGGCCGCAAGGTCAGCGCTTCGGTCAAGGCCATCGTCGTGCCGGGTTCCCAGCTCACGGCCATCCAGGCCGTCCATGAGGGTCTCGATAAGATTTATATCGAAGCCGGTTTCGAATGGCGTGGCGCAGGTTGCTCGATGTGCCTCGCGATGAACCCCGATAAGCTCGTGGGTGATCAGCTTTGCGCCAGCTCTTCGAACCGTAACTTCAAAGGCCGCCAAGGCTCGCAGACCGGACGTACGATCCTGATGAGCCCCTTGATGGTCGCCGCCGCGGCGATCACCGGCCAGATCACGGATGCCCGCGAAGTCTTTAAGGTCTGATGTCCGTCCCCGCCCCAGTCGCCCGCGTACTTGAGCGTATCGCCTCTGGCGAGTCCGTGC
>DKND01000073.1:0-7214 GCA_002470605.1 Opitutia bacterium UBA7397 | reverse complement strand
ATGGCTTCGGCCTTGGCGATGCCCGTCTGTATCCTCCGGCATGCCTCGGCGCCTGCTGCCTAATCTTTCTTAACGTCATGTCCCTCGCTCAAGTCACCCAAGTCAAAGCCCTTGCGCTCGCCGTTCCAGGCGACGATATCGATACGGACCGCATCATCCCCGCGCGCTTCCTGCGTTGCGTGACTTTTGATGGTCTCGGCGAGCACGCCTTCCGCGACGAGCGCACCGGTCCCGACGGCAAGGAGCGGGCTCATCCGATGAACTCGGCGCAGGCAGGCAAAATCGCCACCGCCAAGCAGGGCGTCATGGTGGTTGGTTTTAACTTTGGTTGCGGAAGTTCGCGGGAACACGCACCACAATCTCTCTGGCGCTTCGGCTTTACGGCCTTCGTGGGCGGTAGCTTCGCCGAAATCTTCTTCGGTAATTCCACCACCTTGGGCGTCCCTTGCGTGACCCTTTCCAAGGAAGACCTCGCCGAGTGCGACGCCTTTGTCCGAGCGAATCCGGAGGTCGAAGTCACCGTCGACGTCGAGAAACTCACCGTCACGGTGGGGGCTAAGACTTGGAAGGCCGACATGGCAGCTTCGGCACGGGATGGACTGACCAAGGGTAAGTGGGACCCCATCGCCGATCTACTCGAAGGCGCTGACTCTGTCGCCAAGACTGCCGGCGGCCTTGCTTACGTCGCCGGTAAGTAATCCGTTGCTTCAGTTAATAAAAAAGGCCGCCCATGAGGCGGCCTTTTGCTTTGGGTGGTAAGTCGCGACTTACTTGAAGCGGACGCCTTTAGCGTCCTGCTCCACTGTGACCGCTTCGATGATAGCCCAAATCCAGGTGGCGATGCCGCCGATGCCGCAAGTGAGCAGGCAGATGAGTAACTGGGTCACGGCGCGCGAGGTGTAGCCGGCATAGAAATTATGGATTCCCAGGTTGCCGAGGAAGACGGCAAGCAGCACATAAGCGACGCGTTCCTTGGCGTTTATGTTATTTGCCGACGCGGATGAGTGGAGCGAAGGAGGGGGCACCGGCAGCCCGGCGGCTAGTTGGGTCTGTTGGAGCGGGGTCCAGTTGGCCATGCCGTTCGTCCAGACCAGCGTGTCGATGGAGATGGAGCGGTTGGCGATGAGGCTGCGCATGGTGGCTTCGTCGACCGGGCCGATGCGATTACCGTTCTGTTCGTAGTACCACATGGAATGGTCCTAAAGGGTGGCGTATCCCCTGTAAAAACAAAAGAGTCCCGTCGCCAGGCCTCTTCATTATAATCTGGAGGCTGCTTTTCAGCCCTTCCAGATGCGGAGGAGGGCGTCGGCCATATCCGAAGGGGTAGCGGCGACGGAGATGCCACATTCTTCGAAGATCTTGATTTTCGCGGCGGCGGTATCTTCGGCTCCGCCGATGACGGCACCAGCGTGGCCCATGCGACGACCAGCCGGAGCCGTGGCGCCAGCGATGAAGCCTGCGACGGGCTTCTTGCAGTGAGCCTTGATCCAGCGGGCGGCTTCGACTTCGGCATTACCGCCGATTTCGCCGATCATGATGATGGCGTCGGTTTCCGGGTCGTCGTTGAANNATGACGTCGAGGTGCGAAGTGCCGTTGACGGGGTCGCCACCGATGCCGACGCAGGTCGATTGGCCCTTGCCGCGACAAGTGAGTTGCCAGACTGCTTCATAGGTCAAGGTGCCGGAGCGGGAGACCACGCCGACATTGCCGCGGCGGTGAATATAGCCCGGAGCGATACCGATGCGGCAGCCGCCGTGGGATTTGTCGCCACGTCCAGGGGTCACGAGACCTGGGCAGTTCGGGCCGATGAGGCGCGTACGGCGTCCAGCCATGGCGCGCTTGGCGCGGACCATGTCACGGACCGGGATGCCTTCCGTGATGGCCACAGCGAGATCGAGGTCGGCATCATAACACTCCAAGATGGCATCGGCGGCGAAGGGCGGGGGAACGAAGATGGCGGAAACCGTCGCACCGGTTTGTTTGGCGGCTTCGGCGACGGTATTGAAAATCGGCACCTTGAAACCATTGTGCTCGAAGACCTGGCCGCCCTTGCCAGGCGTGACGCCGGCGACGAGTTGCGTGCCGTAGTCGAGGGAAAGGCGGGCGTGGCGCGCGCCAAAGTCACCCGTGATGCCTTGCACCATCAGACGGGTCTTTTCGTGAACGAGAATAGACATGGAAGTAGGGTAGGTTGGATTACTTGTTGTTGACCAGTTTTACGATTTTCTGGGCGGCATCGGCCATCGAGTCGCCGGAGACGATGGTTAGACCGCTGGCGGCCAGGGTCGCCTTGCCGGCTTCGACGTTATTACCTTCGAGGCGGACCACGAGGGGCAGCTTTAGACCGGTTTCTTTGACGGCTTCGACGATACCGAGGGCGATCACGTTACAATCCATGATGCCTCCGAAGATATTGACCATGATGCCTTTTACGTTCGCATCCCCGAGGATGATTTTAAACGCCGCGGTGACTTGGTCTTTCGTCGCGCCGCCGCCGACGTCGAGGAAGTTGGCCGGGCTGCCGCCGAAGTGCTGGATGATGTCCATCGTGGACATCGCTAAGCCCGCGCCATTGACGAGACAGGCGATATTGCCGTCGAGGGCGATGTAGGAGAGGCCGAATTTAGAAGCCTCGATTTCCTTGGCATCCTCTTCGTTCAAATCGCGGAGCGCGACGACGTCAGGGTGACGGAAGAGAGCGTTGTCGTCGAAGGAGACCTTGGCGTCGAGGGCGAGGAGCTTGCCTTCCTTCGTGACCAGGAGCGGGTTCACTTCGACCATCGCGCAATCCTTATCCCAATAGAATTGGTAGAGCTTGGTGACGAGCGTGACGCACTGTTTGAAGATCTCGCCGGAGAAACCGAGGGAGAAGGCAATCTGACGCGCTTGGAAAGCTTGGAGGCCGACGGCCGGGTCGACCTGCACTTTGAAAATCTTCTCCGGGGTGTGGTGCGCCACGTGTTCGATTTCCATGCCGCCTTCGGTCGAAGCCACGATCACAGGGCAGGAAGTAGCACGGTCGAGGAGGATGGCGAGGTAGTATTCGTCGTCGCGCCCGTCGGCGCGTTTGCCGAGGTTGGCGGCTTCGGTGAAATAGATGGTCTGCACCTTACGGCCTTCGGCACCCGTCTGCGCGGTCACGAGCGTGTTGCCGAGCATCGCCTGGGCATTCTCGAGCGCCTTTTCTTTGGTGGCGGAGAATTTGACGCCGCCCTTGAAGCCATTGGTGAAAGTACCTTTGCCGCGACCGCCGGCATGGATTTGGGATTTAACCATATAGCCGTTGGTGCCGTCGAGTTGCGCGAGCGCACCCTCGAATTCTTTGGCCGTCTGCACGGCGGCGCCTTTGGGGACGGCCACGCCGAACTTTTCGAACAGCGTCTTGGCTTGGTATTCGTGAATATTCATGGAGAGGTGGGAAGGAGAAGGGGGTAGGGTCGGGCGCGCCCTTGGGCTACGACCGTGGCGAAAGAGCAGGGTCTTGGTTAGCCCTTGAGTTCGGCTTCCTTCGCCTTGAGGGACTTTTCAATGTCAGCCGTATACTTGTCGGTGTGCGTCTGGATTTCCTTATCCGAGCGCTTCATCTCGTCGTCGGTGACGAGTTTGTCCTTGTTCGCCTTCTTTAAAGATTCGAGACAGTCGCGACGCGCATTGCGGACGCGGACTTTACCTTCTTCGGCCATCTGGGTGGCGCGCTTGGCGAGCTCCAGACGACGTTCGCCGGAGAGCGAAGGAACGGGGCAGCGGAGGAAGTTACCTTGGGGGACGGGATTGATGCCGATGTTAGCCGACTGGATGGCTTTGCGGATGTCTTCCATGGCGCCTTTGTCGAAAGGTTGGACGACGATGGATTGGGCGTCGGGCGTGGTGATCGCGGCCATATCCTTCAAGCGCTGGGTCATGCCGTAGGCTTCGATGTGCACTTGGATATTCTCGACCATGCCCGGGTTGGCTTTCCCGGTGTGCAGGGTGCCGAATTCATTCAAGGTCCATTCAAAGGCCTTTTTCATGTTGTTGGCCCCGTCGGCGATAGTTTTTTTGATATCCATGTTGGTATGTTTTTTGGTAAAGAGTTAACCAACGATGGTGCCGATACGTTGGCCCATGACCGCTTTTTTGACGGCGCCGGCATCGGACATCGAGAAGACGATGATCGGCAGCTTATTGGCTTCGCAGAGCGAGAAGGCTTCGGCATCCATGACGCCCAGGCGCTTGGTTAAGGCTTCGGCGTGGGAGATTTTTTCGTAGCGCTTCGCGTCTTTGAACTTCATCGGGTCCTTGTCGTAGACCCCGTCGACCTTGGTGGCTTTCAGGATGGCGTCGGCGCCGATTTCGTTGGCGCGTAAAGCGGAAGCGTAGTCGGTGGTGCAGTAAGGGTTACCCGTGCCGGCGACGAAAATGACGATCCGTCCGCGTTCGAGGTGGCGGGTGGCGCGGCGTTGGATGAAAGGTTCGGCAATCCGGTCCATCGGGATGGCGGTCATCACCCGGACTTCGAGACCGGCTTTTTCCAGACGATCCATCAAGGCCAGTCCGTTGATCACCGTCGCGAGCATGCCCATGTTGTCACCGGTCGTGCGGTCGGTGCCGTTGGAGCGTGCGCCAGCCAAGCCACGGAAAATATTTCCACCACCAACGACCAAGGCGACTTGGGTGCCGATCTTTTGAATCGAGCGGAGTTCTTCGGCAAGGCGGTCGAGGACGGCGCTGTCGATGGCCTCGCCGGTTTTGTCGTTACGCAAGGCCTCGCCGCTGATTTTTAGTACGATCCGACGGTACTTCGGCTTTTTTGAGGTGGTGGCGGGCATACAGGGGAAATGAGCGACTCCGCCCCCAGCGTCAACCCCGCCTTGGTCTCGCTTGACTCCTTGGTATAAACCGCTCTTCAGTCTTATTACGCAGTCCGATGGTGTAATGGTAGCACAGGAGTTTTTGGTTCTCCTTGTCCAGGTTCAAATCCTGGTCGGACTACGTACCTTTTACGAAATCACTCCTTGGCTTATGGGGGCAAAAAAGAACCCCGGAGGGCCGGGGTTCAGGAGGGGTCGACTTGAGTCGGGCTTAAGCGCGTCCGAGGTATTCCTTATTCTCGGTGCTGACCTTGATCTTCTCGCCCTGCTTGATAAAAAGCGGGACGTTGACCGTGAGGCCGTTTTCGCAAGTCACGGACTTCTGCACATTGCCAGCCGTGTCGCCTTTGACGGCAGGCGGGGCTTCGAGGACTTCTACGATGACCGAAGGAGGAAGGTCGACGGTGACGGGCTTTTCTTCGACGAAGAGAACCATGTAAGAGGTGCCAGGGATGAGGAATTCCTTGGAGTCTTCGAGGGAGGCTGCCGAGATGTAATATTCTTCGTTGGTGTTCACGTCGACGAAGACGTAGCTGCCATCGGCCTCGTAGGAGAGCTCGAGGGATTTGATGCTGTTATCAAAGACTTCAAAGCTGACTCCGATGCCGCAACGGACCGGGATCTTGGCGCCGGTTTTGATGGAGCGGAGTTCCATCTGGACGTAAGAGGCGTTGTTTGGGGGGGTGCGCACGAGACACTCGAGAACGATACAGAGCTCACCATTGTAGCTCATGATGTTCTTCTTCTTGATGCGATTGACGGATATGGTTGCCATGGGAGTAAAGGCGAAGACAAGCCGTCCGCGCAGGGACGGTCAAGCCGGACTTGCCCAAAAGGGCGCTAAGGGCTGATTTAGCCCGATTTTATTAGGTCAGGACGATTCCTGACCTTGGTCTCACTCGAGGGTGAAGAGACAGCCGCCGATCTTACCGATCGTCACGGTCGTAGAAGTCCCAGCGGCGGTGGTCGTGCCAGCGGGTGCCGAACCGTCGGTGACGGTGGCGGGCAGCGAACAGAGCAGTTTTTTGATGGTACCGTAAAAGCTCATCAATTCTTCCTTCGAACTTACGACCATTTCCACCGTTTTGGAGTGGGTGGTGTTCGGGTAGGTCTTGGTGACTAGGCCAGCGGTGGCGCTGTTATGCATGTTGGTCAGCTTCGACTCGATGGCGGTCAATTGGCTGGGGATGGGTAGTTTGCTGGCGCTGGAGGGGTCGAGGCCCTTGTTCTGCGCGTTGGCGGCCAAGGCGCGATTGCCGCGGTCGGCGGCGTCAGCCGAACCCGGAGGGCGCGCCGCATAGATGCGGAGTTGCTGGCTTGAACCTTCCATGTCGATGACGACTTCGCTGACCATGATCGAGCCGCTGGGGTATTCTTTGCTGTAGATGACGTAGTCTTGAAAGGAGATGGACTCCACTTTGTCCGAATTACCGTAGAAGGATAGGTCGGTCCCGCTGACTTCGATGCCGAAAATCCGGGGATTGTTGATGGTCGCGGTGCTTTTGGTGACCTTGAAAGCGAAGGCATCGGAGGTGAATGCCGCAATCGTGAGGGCGACGAAGGCCAGGGCTTTTGAGCTCATGGGATTAATCCTTTACGCAAGGGGGTGCCGAAGCAAGATTACAACGAATGCTGAGCTGCCAAAACCTCTCTGTTCAGGCGGGTCCCGGTGGCCCGATGATTCTGGACCGCGCGACCGCTCGATTTTTACCCCGCGGCCTTAATGCCGTCATTGGTCCTTCGGGTTGCGGCAAGACCACCTTGATGAAGGCTATCCTCGGGATCTTGCCGACGACCGGTGAAGCCTACTTGGCGGGCCAGCCGATCACCTGTTCCGAAGACTTGGTGGGGAAGGTCGGATTCGCCCCTCAGTTCACGGCGGCACAGCCCCAACTTTCGGTCGCCGAATCTTTGGATTACGCGCTGCGCTTGGCCGTACCCAGCGAGGCTGAGCGCACCCGGCGTTTAGAGTTTGTTTTAAAAGTGACGGGGATGGCTCCGCACCGGGCTAAGCGCGTGTCTTCTCTTTCGGGCGGACAACTTCGTCGTCTGACTTTGGGGCTCGAGTTGACCCTCGATCCTCCCTGCATGGTCTGCGATGAAGTCACCTCGGGTCTGGATCCGCAATCGGAAGATCAGATTCTCGCTTTGTTGCGCGAGCTTTCGGAAAAACACGAAAAAAGTTTCGTCTGTATTATTCATAATCTTGGGAAGTTAAACCAATTCGATTGGGTGACGGTCGTCTATCAAGGCGATGTCGTCTTTCAGGGCGCCCCCGCCGAGATGCTGACTTATTTCGGAATTCCGGACGGCTTGCGTCTTTACGACGTGCTCAATGCCCAAGATTTGGCGACTTGGCGCGG
>DKND01000035.1 GCA_002470605.1 Opitutia bacterium UBA7397 | reverse complement strand
AAGCTCCGCAAGGAAGCCGAACTCTACGCGGAAGACGACAAGAAGGCCCGCGAATTAGCCGAAGCCCGCAATCAACTCGATGCTGTCATCTTCCAAGGTGAAAAGCAGCTGAAGGATAACGGTGAGAAATTCCCTGGCGATACCAAGGCCCGCACCGAAGCCGCCATCAAGGAAGGCCAAGAGCTTCTCAAGAAAGAGGGCGCCACCGCCGAAGAATTCGAAAAAGCCCGGGAAGCTATCTTCGCTCCACTCACGGAAGCTGCTCAGGCCATCTATGCCGATGCCGCCAAGCAGGGCGAACAAGCCCAGCAAGCCGCTGGAGCCGATGCCGCCGCTGGCCAAACGGATGGTAAAAAGAAGTCCAAAGACGGCAAGGTCGTCGATGGTGATTTCGAAGTCGTCGACGAAGAGAAGAAATAAGCGCTAATCGTCGCACGGGATAAGGGCCGGGGTCGTGAGACTCCGGCCCTTTTGTTTAAGGGGCCTTTACGACGGCGTTGATACCGTTGGGCGGCATCGCCGGGGACGCCTTCCAGGTTTTACCGTCTGCGGAGAAGGACATCTTGCCGGGCCAGGAACTGGTGATGAAGCGAGTACCGTCGGTCCAAAGAATGCGTCCGGGCGGGCGCAGCGTCGAGGGCAGCCAGTTCTTACCGTCGGTCGATGTGATCACTGTCTTACCACCGCCAGCGATGAACGCTATGCCGGTCCACTGGAGCCAATCGAGTTTCTCATCGGCCGGGCGTTCCTGCTTCTGCCAATTCTTGCCGTCCGCCGAGGTCAAGATGACGCCGTTACCGATGGCGACGAAGGTGTTCGCACCGAAGGCGATGGCACGCAGCTGAGGTAGGTCGGAGCGAAAATGAACCTGAGTGCCATCGGCCGTAGTCATGCACCAGTAGAACTCTTTCTTCGATCCCGCCTCGCCCATGAAAATACTGACGCCGTTACCGCAAGCGGCATGACGGAACCAGAGAGCCCAGCTGGGGAATCCGGTCGTCTGCGCCTGTGCGCCTTGGGTCCAGCTGACACCATCGTCGGAGAACCAGAGTGTGTGATTTGGTCCACCTGCAATGAAGCGTTGGCCTGATCTGATCACGGGATTAACGCGAAAGGGTAGTTTCTTCACCTCGTCCCATTTTACCCCATCAGTTGAGTTGAGGATATGTCCTACCTGAGCTCCACCGACCACGACGAATTTCCCGGCACCGAAAGCAGCCGACATGAGGTTATTGCTGTCATCCTTGCCCTCGGGTGCCCACTCGGCGGTGATCTCCCAGTTGAGGCCGTCGTGCGAGATCATGCGGCGTCCACCGTAGCCGACGGCAAGCCAGGTCTCGGCGGCGAAAGCCTGCAGCGCCGATAGGCCGAGTAGCAGGGTGAGCCTCATGCTTAGGCCAGTTCGAAGCCCTTGATGCTCTGGCCGTTACTGCTGCCGAACTTCTCGAGGCCGACGTCCATGCGATGCGCGATCTGCACGAAGAGGTTGGCGAACCGGGCGTTGTCGTTGCCCTTGCCGCCGGCCACGACGTGCTGGCCGTGGCGGAAGCCGCCGCCGGCGACGATGAGCGGGATGTCGCGGGTGCTATGGGCGCTAGCGTTACCGAGATTGCTACCCGCCATGACAATTGTGTTGTCGAGCAGCGTGCCGCGGCCTTCGCGGACGCCCTTGAGGAGGCCGAGCAGGCGGCCGATTTCGGCGAACTCCGCGCGCTCTATGATGCGCAACTCCTCAATCTTGGCCTCGTCCTGCCCATGGTGGGAGAGGTTATGCCACTCGTGGGTCACGCCTTCGATCTTGGGGTTGTTGCCGCCGCCCGCGCTGTAGGTGATGAAGCGCGTGGAATCCGTCTGGAAGCTAAGCGTAATCAGGTCGTGCATCAGGCGCGTCTTCGCGATGATGTCGTTGCGGTCGGTAATGTCGGTCGGCGGCTTCATCTCGACCTTCGGCTTGGGGCGGGTCGCCCAGGCGGAGGAGGAGAGCAGTCGAGCTTCGAGTTCGCGCACGCTGGTGAAGTATTGGTCGACCTTCTCCTTGTCGCGTGGCCCGAGGTCGGCGTTCATCTTCTTCGCTTCGCTGCCGATAGTGTCGAGGATGCTTCGGCCGCGACGCAGTTCGGTGAGTTGACGCTGAATTTCCGCCGGGTTACCGTTCACGAAGAGGAGCTGAAACAGGCGCGAAGGCGTCGACTCGGCGGGGATGTTGACGCCGTTCATGGTCCAGGAAAGCGAACCGTTGGAACCGGCGGAAAGCGCGAGCGACGTGAAGCGGGTGTCCGGGTTGAGTTTCTGCACCAGTAACTGGTCAATCGAGATCGTGTTACGGAAACCTGGCAGACCGGGGTGCTTGGCGGAGGTCAGCCAAGTGAGTTCCGAGGTATGGCCGTCGGCGCCGTTCTGCTCTTCGTGCGAGATACCCGAGAAGACCGTGAAGTCTTTGCGGTGCGCCTGCAGCGGTTCGAGGTAATAAGAAGCCGTGTAGCCAGCGCCTTCTCCTTTCGGCACGAGCAGGGGGACGTGGAAGCCGAGGCTGTAGTTCATCGCCAGGAGGCGGCGCGGCTGGGTGGTGGCGGCGCGGGATTCCGCGGCGTTAGCGAAGCTGGGGACCATGGCCTCGAGCCAAGGCAACGTGAGCAGCAGGCCAGTGCTGCGCAGGAAAGCGCGGCGGTCGAGACGGGCCTTGGTGGCGATGTGCGGGGCGTTCATTTGGTCAGGAAGATTTCGCTTTGGATGAGGTTGTGGAGGAGGTCGCGCAGGCCGTTGCCATGCGTGAAGGTCTCGTGGGCGATGCGTTGCAGTTCGGCTCGATCGGAGAAGCCCATCGCGCGCCCGCTGCCGTAAGCAGCAAGCTTGCGGGTGAGCGCGAGCGTGAAGGCCTCTGGGTCGGCAAGTAGCACCTTCTGCTTGAACTCCGCAAGGTCGGCAAAGGCCTTGCCGTCAGCGGTCACTCCGGTGGCGTCGACGGGCGGCCCGACGCGCCACTGCACCCGCTTGAGGTTCGGTGGCGACTTGAACTGCTTGCCCAGGCTGCGATAGTTCGTCTGCCAGCCGCCGGCGACGTCGTAGCTCTCGAGGGCGAAGCCGGGCGGGTCGATATGGGAGTGGCAGGAGTTACAGCTCTCGGTGGTGCGATGCTTTTCGAGCGTCTGGCGAAGGGTGGTGGCGCCGCGGATATCGGGTTCGACGCCGGGAGTGCCAGGCGGAGGCGGGGAGGGCGGGGTGCCGAGGATGCGGTCGAGCACCCAGGCACCGCGTAAGACGGGCGAGGTGTTGTTGCCGTTGGCGGAGACCTTGAGGATGCTAGCGTGCGTGAGCAGTCCGCCGCGATGGTCTTCCGGCTTGAGCGCGACTTTGCGGAAGGTGACGCCTTCGACGCCGGGGATTCCGTAATGGCGGGCGAGGCGGTTATTCAGCATCGTCCAGTCGGAATCAAGGAAGTTGGTCGCGTTGAGGTTCTTCGCGAGGACTTCGGAGAAGAAGCCACGAGTCTCTTCGAGCATGGCGGCCTTGAGGGCGTCGTCATATTCCGGATAGAGCTGCTTGTCGGGCGAGGTGGCGTCGATGTTGCGGAGTGACAGCCACTGGTCGGTGAAGTCGCGTACGAAGCGTTGGGCGCGGCGATCGGAGAGCAGGCGGTCGGTCTGGGCGCGCAGGGTGGCGGGCTTCAGCAGCGCACCGCTTTCAGCGTGCTTACGAAGTTCGTCATCGGGTGCCGTGCCCCAGAACATGTAGCTCAGTCGTGAAGCCACGGCCCACCCGTCGAGTCGTCCGGGCTGTTCGTGGAAGTAGAGGTTAGACGGCGAGCAGAGCACAGCGGTGTAGGCGGTCAGCAGGGATTCCTCGAAGGTGGACCCGTTATTGAGCTCGGCCTCGAAGAGGCGCACATAAGGGTCGGCCTGCGCCGGCTTGCATTTCTCGCGGATGACCTTGGCGACGAAGGCCGTGATGAGTCTCGGCCCGTCGATGCTCGGTTGCTGGCTCGTGACCTCATACATCTGCTGGGTGCGGCGCTTCTCGTATTTCAAGCGCTTGGCGGGCTCGGCTGTGGGCGTGTTCGGTAGGCCGCTAAACATGAGTTTGTGGCCGATACCGGGCCACTGCGGTAGCAGCGGTCCTTCGACGCGCATGGGCTTCATTGCCAGACCGGGACCAGGGTATTTGGCCGGGCCGTTCTTCTGGTT
>DKND01000100.1 GCA_002470605.1 Opitutia bacterium UBA7397 | reverse complement strand
GCCGCCCGCGCCGCCGACAACCAGCCCGAGGACCTTCGTTTTCAGACCGAGACGCTGCTCACCGGTCTGCCGCAGCCGATGCACCTCGAAATCGCGCCCGATGGCCGCATCTGGTTCAACGAATACCTGGGCGCGCTCAAGATCTACGATCCCAAGACCAAGCGCGTCACCCTCGTGGCAGAGATGGAAATTTTTAAGACGCTCGAGAACGGTTTCCTAGCCTTCGCCCTCGACCCGAAGTTCACCGAGAACCATTGGGTTTATTTCCTGTATTCCCCCATCAGCTTTGAAGGCCAGTATCTATCGCGTTTCGAAATCAAAGACGATAAACTCGTCGTCGGCAGCGAGAAGGTCATCCTAAAATATGAGGAGCAGCGCCTGCAGTGCTGCCACCACGGAGCCACCATCAAGTTCGGGCCCGACGGCTGCCTATATTTCACCGCCGGCGATAACACCAGCCCCTTCGGCGACAGCAAAGGCTACGCGCCGCTTGACCAGCGCCCGGGCAAGGAACCGTGGGACGGCCAACGCACTTCCGCCAACACCAACACCCTCGTCGGTAAAGTGAACCGCATCCGCGTCAACGCCGACGCAACTTATAGCATCCCCGAAGGGAACCTCTTCAAGCCAGGCACCCCCAAGACTTGCCCGGAAATTTTCGTGATGGGCTGCCGAAATCCATGGCGCATGAACATCGATCCTAAAACTGGCTACGTCTACTGGGGCGAAGTCGGCCCCGACGCGCGCGTTGACGGCCCTCGCGGTTCGCGTGGTTACGACGAAATCAACCAGGCGAAAAAATCTGGCAATTACGGCTACCCCTTTTTCGTCGGTAATAACTTTCCGTATGCAGAATACGACTACGCGACCGAGACCGCCGGCAAGCTCTTCGATTCGAAGGCTCCGCTAAACAAAAGTCGCAATAATACCGGACTGGTCGAACTCCCTCCTGCGGTACCGGCCTTCATCTATTGGCCGTACGTGATCTCGGAGCAGTGGCCGGAACTCGGCGAGGGTGGTCGCACCGCGTGCGCGGGACCGGTCTTCTACTGGCAGGAATCCTTCGAGAAGACCAACGGCTTCCCGAAGCATTTCGACCGCTCCCTGCTCTTCTGGGATTGGCAGCGCCCGTTCATCAAGTGGGCGCACCTGGATACCAACTCCGACCTCGCCGGACTCGAATCCTTCGCACCCACGACCTTCGTGACCGCGAACACCGACGAACAGCGCAAGAAACAGCAAATGCTTATCGATAATGGGGCGACAATCATCCGTCGGCCAGTCGACGCGACGTTCGGACCAGACGGCTGCCTCTACCTTCTCGATTACGGCGAGACCTGGGGCGCCAATCCAGATTCCGCGCTACTCAAGATCTCCTACGTGCGCGGCAACCTCCAACCAATCGCCAAACTCAGTGTCTCAACGCCTGCGGGCCCAGCCCCGCTCAAGATGACGCTCTCCGCGAAGGGATCGCGCGATCTTGACGGCGGCAAACTTTCTTATGCTTGGAAACTTCAGCCGGGTGACAAGATACTCGGTGAAGGCGAAGAACTCGCCGTTTCTCTTGAGACCATTGGTAACTTTAAAATCGAACTTACGGTCTCCGATGGTCAGGGCGGTTCCGTGACGCGGTCCTTGCCGATCGTGGTCGGCAACAGCGTTCCCGTCGTTCGCTTCCTCTCACCGCAGGACGGCGACTTTTTCGCACCCGGCAAACCGCTCAGCTATAAGGTGAACGTGCAGGATGCCGAAGACGGCACCTCGGACGCCAAACCTGCTGACTTCATGGCGCGCACCGTGGTGACATCTGATATTGTCCCTGCCGACGGCAAGGCTGTCGCGGTTGACCCAGGACTCTCGCTCATGCGCCAGAGCGATTGCTTTAACTGCCACGCCATGGAAACCCCGCTAGTCGGTCCAGCCTTCATGGCCATCGCCGATAAATATCGCAAGCAGGCCGGCGCCGACGAACTCCTCAACAAGAAAGTCCGACTTGGCGGCAGCGGCGTCTGGGGCCAAGTCCCGATGCTCGCCCACCCGCAGCACACCGAAGACGAGGTTGCAATCATGCTCCGCTGGATGCTCGCGCTCGAGAAAGGCAAAGGAGGCGCGACGCTCGCTCGCGGACTTGAAGGACAGGTGACAGCCCCCAAAGACGGCAAGATTGGCAAACTTCTACTTGAAGCCGCATACACCGACAACGGAGCAGGCGCCGCTGGTCCGCTTACGGGCAAGACTTCCGTCGCCCTACGTCACCCGCGCATCGAAGCCGAGTCCGGCGAAGTCACGGGTGCCAAAAAGAACTCTAAATCCGTCGGCTCTACGGCCCATGGTCATACGATTCGTTTTACGAATCTAAATCTCGCAACGACCAAGAGCGTCACACTCAGTGCCTCAGCCGGGGGCGGCAGCAAAGGCACCAAGGTCGAGATCCGACTCGATTCCGCGACTGGCCCACTGGTCAGCACCGTAGACATCAAATTCACAGGTGATTGGAATAAATTCGAGGAAAACAAAGCCCCGCTTACAAGCACCCCGGGACATCATGACGTCTTCCTGGTCTTCGTAAACCCCGGAAAAGGCGGCCTGATGAATCTCGACTGGGTGCAATTTAACCAATAAAAATACTGGAAGTATTATCACCCAGCCATGCGTCCTCGCCTCTCCATCATTCTCTCCGCGCTTCTCTTAGCCGGACAAGCCATTGCCGCCGCTTTCGACCTTCCATCCCTACAACAGGCACGCGTCATGAAGGCCGCGGCAGTTGCTCTGGAAACCAAGCCTGTGAGCATCACATCGTCGCCAGCCAAGCTCAGCGAAGGCGGCCCTAACGACTTCTATTCGAACGGCGACTACTGGTGGCCGGATCCTTCCAAGCCAAACGGCCTACCCTATATCCGCCGCGACGGAGCGACTAATCCGGAAAACTTCTCCCAACATCGCTTGGCCATGAAAGTACTCCGTGATAACGTAGCCGCCCTGGCCGCTGCGTACAAATTAACGAAAGAAGAAAAGTATGCAGCTAAGGCGATGGAGTTCCTGGACGTCTTCTTGCTCGATCCGAAAACGCGCATGAACCCCAATCTTAATTTCGCGCAAGCTATCCCAGGCGTCAGTCCGGGCCGCGGCATCGGAGTGATTGACACCCTGCACCTGATTGAAATCCCCCCGGCCATCCGGGCCCTCAACGGCTCGCAAGCGCTCACGGCAGCAAAACAAACGGCACTCGTGGCTTGGTTTCAGGAGCTCGGGACTTGGATGCAATCCAGCAAGAACGGCAAAGAAGAAGCCGCCGCCAAGAATAACCATGCCGTGGCCTTCTTCCTACAGTTGGCCGTCTATGCGGATTTCACACACGACCAAACGGCCCTGACGGAATGCCGTCGTCAATTTAAGGAAGTATTCCTGCCCAAGCAGATGGCGGCTGACGGCAGCTTCCCGCTTGAACTCGGCCGCACCAAACCCTACGGCTATTCCATCTTCCAGCTTGATAATATCACGACACTTTGCCTCGTGCTTTCGAACTCCGGAGAAAGCCTCTGGGATTTCAAGTTAGCCGACGGACGCACCATCGGACGTGGCGCTGAATACCTCACACCTTATATCCGCGATAAGTCCAAGTGGCCACTCAAGCCGGACATCCAAGCTTGGGATGGCTGGCCCGCGCGACCTATCTACCTCCTCTTCAATGGGCTGGCTTTAAATAAACCCGAATACCTTGAGCTATGGAAGACCCTGGACGAAGAGCCCACGGATCCTGAAGTCCAACGCAATCGGGCGATCACGCAGCCGCTGCTTTGGTGCAAGTAGGCTGGGACGAACATCCGAGTTTGGCTTTGCAGACTGGGTCGAGGACGTCAGTCTGATTCTCTTACGCCTTTTGCCACGTGTCTGATCCAGAACAGAAGCCCCTCGACCCTTACGATCCTGAAGTCATCGCTCGTTCTAATCGCGCCATCTTGGTCGGACTACAAAGACCCGGCGAGACGGCCACCGAGGCCCTGTGCCTTTTAGACGAACTGCACGAGCTCGTCGGCAACGTCGGCGTGGAAATCCGCGGCTCGCTTATCGCCAAGATTCGCGAAGAGAACCCGCGTACGCTGGTCGGCTCAGGTAAACTGGAAGAAATCGCCGCTTTGGCACGTGCCAAAGAATGCGGCCTAATCATCTTCGACGACGAACTTACGCCGGCACAGCAGCGCAACTGGGAGAAAGATGCCAAGCTCCGCGCCATCGACCGCCAGGAGATCATCCTCGATATCTTCATCACCCGCGCGAAGACCCGCGAAGCCGTGCTCCAGGTCGAGCTCGCGCAACTGCAACAGATGTTGCCGCGCCTCAAGCGACTCTGGTCCCACCTCGACCGCCAGCGCGGTGGCGGCGCCATGCAGCGTGACGCCGGTGAAACCCAGCTGGAAATGGACCAACGGAAAATCCGGGACAAAATCGCAAAAGTTCGTCGCGACCTTGCGGTCGTCGTCGGTCAACGGGCCACCCAACGGAAACAACGCCAACGCGTACCGCTCCCGACCCTCTCGATCGTCGGTTATACGAATGCGGGCAAATCGTCCTTACTCAATAAGTTGACCGGCTCCGAAGTACTGGCGGCCAATAAACTTTTTGCGACCTTGGACCCCACGACGCGACGGTTAGAACTTCCGTCGGGCCGCGCGATGTTGCTCACCGACACCGTGGGCTTCATTCGCCGCCTGCCCCACCGACTGGTCGAAGCCTTTAAAGCAACCTTGGAGGAAGCCGTCCAAGCCGACTTCCTTATCCATGTCGTCGACCTCTCTTCGCCCGAGAGAATCAAACACGCCGAGACGACTTTGGCCGTCTTAAAGGAAATCGGTGCTGGCGATCGTCCGGTGATTACCATCCTCAACAAAGCAGACCTCATCAACGACCCCATGGACCGGGCCGAAGCCCTGGCTGCCCACCCTGGAGCCATCTTGATCAGCACCCAGACGGGAGAAGGTCTCCCGACCCTCATCGAGCGTCTGGAACAGTGTGCCGCCGCAAAAGATAAGAAAGTCACACTCCTGATTCCCCACGACCAGTATGCCCTTCTGGCAAAGCTCCACGCCAATGCGACTATCCTGTCATCCGCATCCGAAGATGAAGGAACTCGCATCGAAGTCATCCTTCCGTCTCGACTACAGGAACCCTGTAAAGCTTGGATTATCCCCGGTTAGCCTCATTTTTTACTCCCCAAAGGTGGAACTTTCGGCTTTGAATGGGGTTCTCTAATAGCAACCTACCCACATGCGCACCCTCGCCCTCCTATCCCTCCTCACCGCCTCCTCGGCTTTCGCCGCAGCAGACCACGACGCCGCCTTTAAGGCCGACATCGCACCGATTCTCGAAAAGAGCTGCGTCGGTTGCCACGGCAAAGACAAGGCCAAGAAGCCAAAGGGCGGATTTGATGCCACTTCCCTCGCAACCATCGTCAAAGGCGGCAAAGAAAACGGACCTGGCATCACCTGGGGTAATGTCGCCAAGAGCTCGATCTTTAAGTCCTGCGAACTCGGTATCTCCAATCCTTCCGACGACTTGGCCATGCCTCCTGAAAAAGCCAAAAGCCGTACGCCCTTGACCAAGGACCAGCTCGCCAAGCTCAAGGCCTTCATCGAAGCCAAGTAAGACCGATAAAGTCCTCATTATAAAAAAGCCCGCAGTGCAACCTGCGGGCTTTTTTGGGTCTAACCCTAAGGAGATAAACTCTATTTCCTTCACTTCCGTTTGACCGTCTATCTTCGGCTGTTAGTAAAAGTTAAACCCTTTTTAATCATGCTACTCCTTTCCAAAATCGAAGACCGCATCAAAGCCCTCACCCCTAGGCGTGCTATCACGTTAGCGGTATCGGCTAATTTCGTCCTCATACTCGCGGCCCTTGCGCTCCCGGCCGACGGCGAAGCTCGCGGGCCGGCCACCCTCTCGATTCTCGGCAATTTCCACATTTTAGCCCTCCACCTACCTGCCGCTCTGTTGCTAATCGTCCCACTGTTCGAATTCCTTGATCGTCAAGAAAGTGCCACGACCACTGTCAGGCGTCTCTCTGTCATTTCCGCCGCAGGCACATGGGTCGCCGTCCTTCTCGGCATTATTCATGCCCACTTTAACGGATTCGCCGGAGAGGCCGTCCAACTCCACCTCTGGGGCGGCATCGTCGCTTCAGGGTTTGCCTGCACCGCAAGCGTACTGCTTGGGAAGTCATTCAAGGTTCGACTCGGCTCTCAGGTCCTGGCCGTTGCGACCATGAGCTTCGCTGCCCACATCGGCGGCGAACTCGTCCACGAAGACGGCTTCCCTTTTAAGCCTAACAAAACCGCCGCCCCAAAGGTTAATCCGCCGCCACGCGTGGCGACGACCAGCCAAAAACGCGACGACTACGCCAGCGTGATACGCCCCATCCTTGACTCCCACTGCATCGCCTGCCACGGGGCTAAAAAGGTTAAAGGTAAATTGCGCATGGACTCCCTAGAAGGCTTGAAAAAAGGCGGAGCTGACGGCGTAGCTTTTCTCCCGGGCGACCTAAAGAAAAGCCTCATGTTTGTGCGCATAAATCTCGATCCGAAGCACGAAGACTTCATGCCGCCCGAAGAAGAAAAGCCCCTGACCCCTGCCCAGGTTCTGGCCATCGGTCTTTGGATTGAAGGCAAGCCCATCCCTGACGACATCGCCAAGGCCGCCCTCGAAGAGGCTAAAGGCAAGAAGTGATTCGGGTCGTTCGAACTCAATTCTCATTTTTCGACCCCATGAGCATCCGTATCGCCGTAGCCATTACCCTACTGGCAGGACCGATCGCGGCATCATCTGCCACGCCCAAAAAGGAAGAACCTAAAGTCGCCCTAACTGCAGCGCAGAAACAAGATTACACCAAAGTCATTCAGCCGATCTTCGACGCGAACTGCATTTCCTGTCACGGTGCCAAGAAAGTAAAAGGTAAGCTGCGCCTGGACACCCTCGAAGCCACGCTCAAGGGCGGCAAGAACCCGACCTTCACCATCGGCAAGCCGGACGACAGCATGCTCTTGGCCCGCGTTTTCCTAGAGCGCACCGCCGGCGACGTCATGCCGCCTAAGGCTGAGAGACCCCTGACCAAGGAACAGAAAGAGGCCATTTACGCCTTCATCGAGGGCCAACCCATACCCGCGGAGCTCGCCAAGGCCGCCCTTGCCGCCACTAAAACCAAAAAGTAAGTTTTATTTGCCCCGCACCCGACACCCCCTCTCACTCCATCACTACCCCATGAAACTCCGCTCCACCCTCGCCTTGGCATTCCTGGCCAGCCTCACCGCTCTCTTCGCCGAGCAAGCACCCCTCCGCGTCCTAGTTGTCGCCGGCGGTTGCTGCCACGATTACCTCGCGCAAAAAGACATTCTTAAGAACGGCATTGAGTCGCGTCTTAACGCCGTCGTGACCGTCGATTTCGTCGATATCAACGACAAGGCTTTCACCGACAAAAAGACCAAGCCGGTCTTCGCTACCTACAAAAATGCGGATTGGTATAAAAACTTTGACGTCGTCGTACACGACGAGTGCGCCGCCGATATCACCGACGCCGCTTACGTCGAAAATATCCTAAACGCCCACCGCCAAGGCCTGCCTGGCGTCAACCTCCATTGCGCCATGCATAGCTTCCGCTGGGGTAATTACAAAGAGCCCGTCAAAGCCGGCGATGACAACTCTCACTGGTATGAAATGATCGGCATCCAGTCCACCGCGCACGGCCCCCAACAGCCCATCTCGATTGCCTTCAGCGACAAGACCAACCCTATCGTCAGCGGCATGACCGATTGGACTACCGTCAACGAAGAGCTCTATAATAACGTCCAAATCTTGACCGCCAAGGGCCTCGCCAATGGCACCCAAAAAATCCCGGAAATGAAGGACAAGAAAGGCAAAGTGACGCCGGCCAAGGAAGCCAGCAGCATCGTGGTTTGGACCAATGAATTCGGCCCTAAAAAGACCCGCATCTTCAGCACCACCATCGGCCACAACAACAGCACCGTAGAAGACCCCCGCTACCTTGACTTGGTCACCCGCGGCTTGCTCTGGTCCGTCGACAAACTCGGCGCCGACGGCAAGCCAGTGGCTGGTTACGGCAAGAAGTAATTGGCCAGCTATACCTCAAAAGCCCCGTTCGCGGGGCTTTTTTGTGCCCGCCCGACCGCCGGAGTGCACGATGTATCGTACCCCTGCATAAGTTCGTCCTGCGGCGAGCAAGGACAGCACGTGGGCCTGTCCATCCCCCACCTCGAGCCTTCCCTCCCGCGACCTTCGTATTCACACTACCCCTAACGCTGCCCCTACCCCTTTAATCCCATGCGCCTACTCGCTCTCTTCGCCCTAACCTTCTCAACTTTCGCCGCGGAAATCTTACCACCCTCGCAACCGCTTTGGCAGGGAGATGCGCCCGAGGGTGACGGAAAGTTTTCTGACTCAAGCAAAGCAAAGCTCACCGTGCATCTGGCGGAAAAACCTAACGGGGCTGCGATCATCATCTGCCCCGGCGGCGGTTATGCCGGCTTGGTCGTCGGCGGCGAAGGCCATGGTATCGCCAAGTGGCTCAACAGCCATGGCATCACCGGTATCGTATTGGAATACCGCCTGCCCAAAGGCCGCCCTTACGTCCCCCTCCTCGACGCCCAACAAGCCATCCACACGGCTCGCGCGAACGCAGCAGCTTGGAAAATCGATTCGAAGAAGGTCGGTATCATCGGCTTTTCCGCCGGCGGCCACCTCGCGTCGACCGCCACGGTCCACTTCGACACCATTGAGACCCGCGCCCCGAACGCCGTCACCGGGCAAAGCAGCCGGCCGGATTTCGCAATCCTGATCTACCCGGTCATCACCATGGAGGAGGGTGTGCAGCACGTCGGCTCGAAAAAGAACCTGCTGGGTGAAAATCCCGCTCCTGGACTGGCGGATTATTTCTCTAGCCAAAAACAGGTCAAAGACGACACCCCTCCCGCCTTCCTCGCGCATGCGATCGACGACAAGGCCGTACCCATCGAAAACAGTCGGATGTTCTACCAGGCCCAAAAAGCGCATAAGCTGCCGACTCGCCTCCTGGAGTTACCGAATGGCGGCCATGGCTTGAACGGTTACAAAGGACCCTCATGGGATCAATGGCAGACCGACAGCCTCATCTGGCTGCGCGCATTGAAGTTCATCCCCTAAGGAAGTCCGTCACTCCAACGTTATCCGCAAGCCGTCGTAACAAAGGCCGACTTTCGGAAACGTGCTCCGCAATTTTTCCGTATAAATCGCATAGTCAATCTGGTACGTCATATGCGTGATAAGCGAACGCTTGGCATCGAGTTCGACAGAGGCCGCACAGGCTTCATCGATCGACATATGCGTCGGATGATAATTAGGGCGCAAGCCGTCCAGGATCGCGAGATCCGCGTTCTTTCCTAATTCCAACGCCTCCGGTGGAACACTCTTACAATCCGTGTAATAGGTGAATTTCGCGCCGGTGGACGGCTCTTCGAAAACCAGCCCCAAAGTCGACTCCTGACCATGCGGCAGAATCGTCGAACTGACGATACCGCCGCCCGGTAGAACGAGCCGCCGTGGCATCAGGTCGAGATCCAAGGCGACATACCCCGACGCAGCCGGCCGACCGATGGCGTAGGGATAGATGGCGCGGATGCGCTCCATTCCGATCGGGGTGGTAAAGACCGGTATCGGCTCACCCCCTTTATTGGTGCAAAATTGCCTCAGGTCATCCATCCCCAACACATGGTCGGCGTGGCCATGCGTCAGGATGAAGGTATCCACGGCTTGAATATCATTCTTAAGACACTGCATCCGGAATTCCGGGGCGGCGTCGACCTGAACGTGATGCCCTTCGATGACGACATGGATACTTGTCCGGCTGCGCCAATTCCGTTCGTCCTGCAAGTCGATGCCGGGATTGTCATGCGCCACCAAGGGGACGCCCTGCGAAGTGCCGCAGCCCATGACGATGATTTCCATGGGGTGCACCCTGTCGACCCCGCCCGGATTGGCAAGTCAGAGCCATTAATCCCCGCCATCCGCCTTATTTTTTCTGAGCAATCTTGCATCCTGACTGCCAGTTTGTTCATCTTCCCCTTCCGTGTTCGCCTCCCTTACCGATAAACTATCCAAAGCCCTACGCAACCTCCGTGGGCTCTCCAAGCTTTCCGAGGAAAACATCACGCCCGCCCTGAACGAGGTGCAGGCCGCACTGATGTCCGCGGACGTTAATCTCAACGTTGCCAAGGATTTCACCGAACGCGTTAAGGTCGCTTGCCTCGGGCAAGCAGTCATCGAGTCCGTCAACCCGGGCCAGATGGCCGTTAAAATCGTCTCCGACGAACTCACCAAACTTCTCGGCGAAGGCGAACGGGCAATCAACCCACGTCGCCCCCTCCGCATCCTGCTCGTCGGCCTGCAGGGATCGGGCAAAACCACCAGCGCGGCGAAGCTCGCAAAATACCTCGTCAAAAAAGAAGGTATCCGAAAGCCATCGCTGATCGCGGCTGACTTACGCCGTCCCGCCGCCATCGACCAACTCGAAACTCTGGCTCGGAATGAAGGTTTCGATTTCCGTGCCGACCGGGCCGCGACCGACGTCGCCTCGATGGTGGGCCGCCTGGTTAAGGAAGCTGAAGCGGGTGCCGCCGACCTCGTCATCGTCGACACCGCCGGTCGTCTACAGATCGATGGCGACCTGATGGAGGAAGTCCGCCGCGTGCGCGAAATCTTCCAACCCCACGAGGTCTTCCTCGTCGCCGACGCCGCTCTCGGTCAACAAGCCGTCGACGTCGCCGCCAAATTTCACGAGTCCACGCCCCTCACTGGCATCATCCTGACCAAGCTCGATGGCGACGCCCGCGGTGGCGCGGCCCTATCGATGAAATCCGTCACGGGTGTTCCGATTCGTTACATGGGTACGGGTGAAAAATCTTCGGATTTCGAAGCTTTCCACCCCGATCGCATGGCCCAGCGAATCCTGGGCATGGGCGACGTCGTCTCCCTCGTCGAAAAGGCCCAGGAAGTCGTCGACCACAAGGAAGCCGAACGTCTGGCCGAGAAAATGAAGAAGTCGGACTTCGACCTCGAAGATTTCCTCTCGCAGATGCAGCAGATGAAAAAGATGGGGCCGCTGGGCGATATTATGAAAATGATGCCCGGCATGGGTAACGTGCAAGTCGGCGCCAAAGAAGAAAAGATGCTCGGCAAAACCGAAGCCATCGTGCTTTCGATGACGAAGAAGGAACGTCGTAACCCTGATATCCTCAATGGTTCGCGTCGCTTACGTATCGCCAAAGGCTCCGGCACCCAAGTCAGCGACGTCAATGCGCTAATCAAGCAATTCTCCCAGATGCGCGAGATGATGCGCATGATGAAGGGTGGCAAGGGCAAGGAACTTATGCGCCGCATGGGACAGATGGGAGGCGGCCGCGGCGGCATGCCTGGCGGCGGCTTCCCCGGCATGCGCTGATCGCCATGTCCAAAATGATTCCCTTCGACCCCGCCCTGCTCTCCCGGCCGGGATGGATTTTTGACTGCGATGGCACGCTGGCGGCCTCGATGTGGATCCACCACCGCAGCTGGACGCACATCATTAGCAAGCAGCTCGGCCGTCCGTTCGATTTTCCATGGCCACTCTTTTGCTCGATGGGCGGCATGTCGGCCGTCGACACCTGCAAGCGCTTAAGATCTGATTTTGGCTTCGACCTCAACGTCGAGCAGCTGCTCGCCGACGGCCATGAGTTCCTTGAAGAGCACCTCGCCAAGGACGTTACCGCGCGAGTCGAAGTCGTCGCCGTCGTCCACTACGTCCGCGGGCTCGGCCATAAGACCGCCGTCGCTTCGGCAGGTCGCCGCGACCACGTGTACACCACGCTGAAACAAATCGACATCACGCATCTCTTCGATGCCATCATCACCGCCGAGGACGCCGCGCGCTCCAAGCCGCACCCCGACCTCTTCCTCGCCGCGGCAGACCGCCTTGGTCTGAAACCTGCCGACTGCGTCGTCATCGAGGACAGCCCGCGCGGCAAGGAAGCCGCCGACGCCGCCGGGATGGAGTGCATTTTGGTGGAGCCAGCATAAGAAACAGGGGGCACGTGGGCACGGTAACACGTGGACATGGGGGATGTTAGCAAGGGAACACCTTAGCGGTTAATAGGTGTTCAACGTGTGAAGAAAGCGGTGCGCAAAAGATGCCCTGCCCTAGGGTCTTAGGCGATGAATACTCCCAAACCTCTTGGCAAAGTTAACTCTTATCGTGATCTCGTCGTCTGGCAGAAATCACGATCGCTCGCGACCGAAGCCTATCGCCTCTGCATGACTCCATCCTTCGAACGACATCGCGGACTGTCGGATCAGATCATGCGTTCAGCGGTCTCTATCCCTTCAAATATCGCCGAAGGCGACGAGCGAGGGACCAATAAAGATGCCCTACGCTTCCTCCTCATCGCCCGCGGCTCGCTCGCTGAACTCGAGACACAGCTGAGTATCGCCGAGGCCATCGGCATCATCCCCCAGCCAGTGGTCGGCCAAATAGCGGCACAGCTTGACGAAGTCGCCCGCCTGCTGGGGGGCACCATCAAGATGCGGAAAGCCCGTGAAGAAGCAGACGGGAGATGATCCCGCCTCCCCCTTCCCTCCCCCATGTCCACGTGTCACCGTGCCCACGTGTCCCCTAGCTGATATTACTTCTTCAGTTTGGCGCAGAAACGGGCGAGGCGCTCAAGACCCTGGGCGATGACCTGGTCAGAGGTCGCGTAGCTGAGGCGGATATAGCCTTCGGAACCGAACGCGGAACCGGGGACGACGGCCATGAGTTCTTCTTCGAGCAGGCGATCAGCGAATTGCGTAGAGCTCAGGCCGAACGACTTGATGTTCGGGAAGAGGTAGAAGGCGCCCTGCGAACGGTAGCAGGTCAGGCCGGGGATGGCGTTGAGGCCGGCGAGGAGGTTCAGGCGGCGCTTATTGAAGACGGCGCCCATCTCGGCGAGCGAGGCCTTGGCCTTGTCGGGGTGCTGGTGCACCGCGAGGGCGCCAAACTGCGCGAAGGTGGTGGCGTTGGACGAGATCTGGCTCTGGAGGTCGGCTACGGCGGCGGCAAGGGTCTTGTCGGAGGCGACGAGGGTGCCGAGACGCCAGCCGGTCATGGAGTAGCTCTTGGCGTAGCCGGAAACGGTGATGGTTAGGCGGGCGGCTTCGGGCGAGAAGGTCGCCGGACTGCAGGTCGTCTGGCCGTCGTAAACGAGGTTCTCGTAGATTTCGTCGGACATGATCCAGACGTTGGCCTTCACACAGATGGCCACGAGGGCTTCGAGCTCGGCGCGGGAGTAGACGGCACCAGTCGGGTTTGATGGGCTGTTGATGACAACCATACGCGTCTTCGGGGTGAGCGCGGCGGTCAGCTGGGCCGGGGTGATCTTGAAGCCGGTGACGTCCTCGGCGTTGACGACGACGGGCGTACCGCCGGCGAGTTTCACCATCTCAGGGTAGCTCACCCAATAGGGGGCCGGGATGATGACTTCGTCGCCCGTGCTGATGGTAGCGAGGATGGCGAGATAGCAGGACATCTTGCCTCCCGGAGAGACGACGACGTTGGCATCGGCGATACCGGTGAATCCGCGACGGGTGTAATCCTCGGCGATGGCCTTTCTTAAAGCGGGAATGCCAGGTGTCGGCGCATACTTGGTCTGACCATCGGCCAGGGCCTTGGCGCATGCGTCCTTGATGAACTGAGGAGTATCGAAGTCGGGTTCGCCGACGCCGAAGCCGACGACGTCCTTGCCGGCGGCCTTGAGGGCCTTCGCCTTGGCATCGACGGCGAGGGTCGGAGACGGGGCGACGTTACGGGCCCAGGAGGAGAGAGCAGGATTCGACATGGCGTGGAGCCCCCACGCAAAGGACTCCGGGCAGATTGGCAAGACTGAGTGAAAGGGCCAGAGACAGGGCTAGGGCCAGGACTAGGTAAAATACACCTGAACCAACGATGAGAGGGTAAAGCGAGGAGATGACTGGACACACCTGAGCCCAGCCCAGTCCCTGACCCTAGCCCTCATCTGATTCGCCGCAGCGAATCAGATGTCGATGGCATCGTCCTTGACCTTCTGGGCGTTGGCCTTGGCTTCATTGGCCCGGCGGAGCGGCTTGAGCTGGTCGATGCCGACGGAAGAGGAAATCACCCAAGAAGTAACGGAAATCGTCAAAGTTGCCATAGCCCAAGCGTTCACCGTTAAATCTTTTAGCAGGCTGTCCGTGAGCGCGAGAATGGCACCATTCGTCAAAAAAAGCACCAGATAGGCGCCTAGGCCGAGGGTGATGATAAGAATCGGAATCGAGACAATCATGAAGATCGCCAAAAGAAAGGGGCGCAGAAAGGAATTAAAAATTCCAATGACGATCGCCACGACGGCCAGCGTGCCGACGTCCTTGTAGGTCAAGTAGCCGAAGTGGTCGGCGACAAAGACCCCCAAGGCGATCGATGCCCATTCGAGGATCAAGACTCCGAGACGACGTGCGACTTCCATTCCCGCATCATACCACAGGAAAGCCCTCCGACAAGAGGTACTTTTATCGCGCGTGGCGGACGTCCTCGCCGGAGAGCAGGAAGATGACCTGTTCGGCGATATTCTTGGAGTGATCGCCGATACGCTCGAGGGCCTTAGAAATAAAGATCAGCTCAACGTGAGAAGCCGAGACCTTCGCATTGTCCCCCGACTGCCCAAAAAGCTCCTCATAATTCAGCCGGTTAAGCGTATCGATTTCGGCGTCACGCTTAAGCACCAAGCGGGCCTTATCGAGGTCGCCTTCGATGAAGCTATCAAGCGCCAGACGTAAGACCTCACAGGCAATGACGCCTTCTTGGGGCACGTGCAGAAAGTTCTTCAGAGGCCCACGTTCGGAAATAACCAAGCTACGCTTTGCAATGACCGAAGCTTCATCCGCGATGCGCTCGAGGTCATGCCCGATATCGCGCGCGGCCAAGAGCAGCCGAACGTCACTGCCCATGGGACCAAAGAGGGTCAGGTAACGCATGATTTCACGGTCGAC
>DKND01000120.1 GCA_002470605.1 Opitutia bacterium UBA7397 | reverse complement strand
TCTTTCAAGGACATCGATCCGACATAAGCCTTGGGGAAAGCATCCGCAGGACCCGTGGTCGTCAGGAAAACTTCTGAGCCGATCAGGCGCATCGAATAGGCGTCCGCGAGCCTCACCATTAGCAGCGCAGCGCTATTATCGGAGGTCAAGGGGTACACTTCGGCCCAAACCAAAGCCACCTGGCGGATGGAACTGGCAGGCTTCAATCCCTTGGCAAGCGACGGTGCACCCTCTCCGCCGGATGGCGCAACAAAGGAGTAACCCTCGGTGGGCGCTCGCGCGAGTAATTTGGCGGCGTCAGCCTTCAACCAGGCAGCACGGATCGAGTCCGTAAGCGCCGGAGTCCGGATAATATTTTCTTCCTCCAGGACCGTGATGGACCCGATCAGATGAACTTCCTTATACCCGCCTTCGCGGGCCAGCTTAGCCATACGGACCGCCGACAAATGGATGGCGTTATTCCAAAGCGTCTGGGTCAGCTCCTCGGCCGTGTTGATCGTCTTTATCGAATCCAATTGGCGAGCGGTGGCGCTGGCGCGCAAACGGTTCAGCGAAGGTAATGCCTGCTGAATTTTAGCATTCCCTTCGGAGATGATGCCCGCTCCGCGAGCTTTCACATGCTCGGGAGTTTCGACAACGCCGCCGGACTTTCCGCGCGGTATATTCGCCGAATTAACAATGCTCGTGCCCACCTGCACCCGTTGCTGACCTTGCTCCGTCATCCGCATATAAAGTTCCCACTCCTTGACTTCAACCGGCTTCAAATAGCGCAAGACTTCGGCGTCAGGAATAAAAACCGGCGGGGGTGGAACCTCGCCTGCCGCAGCCAACATCAAACTAGCGAGGAGGGCGAACATGCTACACTTTAAGACTCGTCGAACTTACGGGCAAAGAGATTATCCATCTCGTCCAAGAATTGCGCGGCATCTTTGCCCTGTGCCGAAAAACGTAGCTTAGACCCCTGACCGGCGGCCAACATCATAAGCCCCATGATGCTCTTACCGTTAACCGACTCGTCGTCCTTGGAAACGGTCACTTCGACCTCCGGATAGCGGTTCGCCAGACGTACGATCTGAGCCGCCGGGCGGGTATGAATGCCCATGCGGTTCTGGACGGTGAATTCTCGGGCTAAGGCCTCGTGGGTTTCTTCCATAATAAGGGTTTACCTGTAAGATTTACAAGTAAGGCAAAAAGGGAGGGGGCAAGCAAGGCGGGTCAAGGCAAATTAGGGGGTCGGGAGGGTTCGCTTGACCTTCCTCGTCAGACCCCTCCAATCAAACGAAACGAACCACCGTGGCCAAGCCCGCTGTCCTAACTCATCCGGAATCACTGAAGCACCCTGCCGGGCCTTCAGCTTACGCCAAAGATCCCGTCAACGCCTCCATGACCAAAGAGGCGAAAATAGCCCTTTATACTAAAATGGCACGTATCCGCCATTTTGAGCAGCGCTGCATCCGGATCTACCAGCAGGGAAAGATTGGTGGATTTCTCCACCTGTATGTCGGCCAAGAAGCGGTGGCGGCAGGCACCATCTCACTTTTAGGCAAAGACGACCACATCATCACGGGCTACCGCGACCATGGTCACGGGCTCATGGTGGGCATGGGCATGAACGAGTGCATGGCCGAATTAACCGGTAAGGTCACTGGCTGCTCCCAAGGCAAAGGTGGCTCGATGCACTATTTCGCCCCCGATAAAAATTACTGGGGCGGCCACGGCATCGTCGGCGGTCAAGCCCCTTTGGGCACCGGACTTGCTTACGCCGTAAAATACAAAGGACTAAAAGGCTCCTGCCTCGCCTACATGGGAGACGGCGCCGTCAACCAAGGCGCTGTCCATGAAGCCTACAACCTGGCCTCGCTCTGGGATTTGCCGATGATTTTTGTCGTTGAAAATAACGGCTATTCCATGGGCACCTCCCAAGAACGCTCGACCGCGCACCCCGGCTGCTTAGCCAAACGCGCCGAGGGTTACAATATGGCTTGGGATGTCATCAACGGACACGATGTCTATGAAGTGCGGGCCAAGACGGCGCTGGCACTGAAACGTGCCCACGAGGAATCCAAGCCCACCGTGCTCGAAATCTTCACTTATCGCTACTTCGGACACTCGATGGCCGACCCGGATAAGACCTATCGGGACAAGGAAGAGATTAAGACCTATCGGGACAAAAAGGATCCCGTCTTACTCTTCGAACAAGAATTGCTCCGCGAGAAGGTCCTTACGCCTGAGCTTTCTCAGACCATCAATGACGCCGCGATGGCCGAAGCCGACAAGGCCGCTATCTTCGCCGACGAATCGCCCGACCCGACTCTCGCCGACATCACCAAGCATATCTACTGGGAAGAAGACAACCGCGGGCCCAAGACCACCAGCCGCGGCACCATCATCTTCGAATAATAATTTCCATGGCTGTCATTTCCTACCGCGAGGCGCTCCGCGCCGCGATGCGCGACGAACTTAACCGCGACGAAAACGTCGTCATCATGGGCGAAGAAGTCGCTCAATTCAACGGCGCCTACAAGGTGACCGAAGGACTGCTCAAGGAGTTCGGGCCGAAACGCATCGTCGACACCCCGATCTCCGAAGCCGGCTTCATCGGCCTCGGCATCGGTGCTTCGATGCTCGGCATCCGCCCGGTCATGGAGCTGATGTTCTGGTCCTTCTCGTACGTCGCTTTTGACCAAATCGTCAATAACGCGGGCAACATCCGTTATATGTCCGGAGGTCTGATCAACTGCCCTATCGTGATCCGCGGCCCAGCCAACGGCGGCACGAACGTCGGCGCGACGCACTCGCACACGCCTGAAGCGATCCTCGCTTCGCACCCCGGCATCAAAGTTGTCTGCCCAGCCACTCCATACGACGCCAAGGGCCTGCTCAAAGCGGCCATTCGCGATAACGATCCTGTCTACGTGATGGAGAACACCATTCTTTATAACGACAAAGGCGAAGTACCGGACGAGGATTACATCGTACCCATCGGCGTCGCTGACGTTAAGCGCGTCGGAACGGATCTCACGATCGTGGCCCACGGCCGCGCCGTCATCACCTCGCTCAAGGCCGCAGAAATCCTCGAGAAGGATCACGGCGTCAGCGTGGAAGTCGTCGACCTTCGCTCCATCCGTCCGCTCGACGAGGAAACCATCTTGAAATCGGTACGTAAGACCCACCGCGCGTTGTTGGTCGAAGAAAATAAGCCTTTCTGCGGCGTCGACGCCCAAGTGGCTTACCTGATTCAATCCAAGGCCTTCGACGAACTCGATGCCCCCGTGCATCGCGTATCCTCCATCGATGCTCCGCAGATCTATTGCAAGCGCATGGAAGATTTACAGATGCCCAACGTCGAGCGCGTCGTCGCCGAAGCGCTCAAAGTACTCGCCTAACCCTTACCCTCTTACTTTTAAATCCGATGGCTGAAATTATCGATATGCCCAAGCTCTCCGACACGATGTCGGTCGGCACCTTGGTGAAATGGAACATCAAAGAAGGCCAAGGGGTGGCTTTCGGTGACATCCTGGCCGAAGTCGAAACCGACAAGGCGACGATGGAACTTTCCTGCACCGTCCCCGGCACGGTTCTTAAAATCTATGCGGCGGCAGGAGCACAGCTTCCTGTCGGCGCTCCTATCTGCGCCATTGGCAAGAAAGGCGAAAAAGCCCCAGAGCCCTCCGCCGCTCCAGCGCCCAAGGCTCCTGCAACCGCCGTCCCAGCGATCCCCGAGAAGACCGAAGTGAGTTGCGTGCCCGCTGCTCCGGCTTCTTCCGGCTCCGTCTCACCGCAGTCCGACGCTTCCCGCGCCAAGGCTTCTCCGTACGCCAAACGTATGGCTGAAAAAGCCGCCCTCAACGTCGCAAGTCTTTCGGGTACCGGCCCCGGCGGTCGCGTCGTAGGTCGCGATGTTTCTGCCGCAGCTTCAGCCCCCGCGCCTGCCGCCTCCTCCGGCCCACTCAACGTCGCCGTGGCTCCGCCCGCTGACGGCAAAGGCATCCAGCCCGACGGCGACCTTCCGGTCGGCGGCATGCGCCAGACAATCGCCCGCCGTCTGCTGGAGTCTAAGATTACGGTTCCTCACTTCTATCTAGAAGTCGAAGTCGATGCCGCCCCGCTCATGGCGATGCGCGAGTCGCTGAACAAACGTCTCGCCGAAGCCGGTGGCGAATCCGCCATCAAGCTTTCGGTCAATGATTTCATTCTCAAAGCTTCCGCTGAAGCCCTGCGTCGCGTGCCCGCCGTCAATGCCTCCTGGGCCGGCACGAGCATTCGCCAACACGGTGCGGTGCATCTTTCGTTCGGTGTCGCCCTAGAAGATGGGCTGGTCACTCCGGTGATCCGCGACGCCCACGCCAAGACGCTTAAGGATATCGCAGTGGAAGCCAAACAGCTCATCGGCAAGGCCCGCTCAAAGAAGCTTACGCCCGGCGAAATGTCCGGCTCTACCTTCACGGTGACTAACCTCGGAATGTACGGCGTGACTGGCTTCTTCGGCATCATCAACGTGCCCAACGCCGCGATTCTCTCCGTTGGCGCCACCATCAAGAAGCCCGTCGTCGACGCCCATGACCGCCTCGTCGTCGGCCATCGCATGGTAATCGGCCTCTCCGGCGATCATCGCGTGGTCGATGGAGCCAATGGCGCTCAATTCCTCCAGGCGCTCAAGCAACTCCTCGAAGAGCCAGCCTTGATGCTGATCTAAACGGAGCTTCGGCTTAACTAAAACCCGGGCCTCCCAAGCGCCCGGGTTTTTTGTGCCCTCAGAAAGTCCGCACCGACGAAAGTCCGCCATCGATCCGTAGCACCTGTCCCGTCATGAAACGCGAAGAATCCGAGAGCAGGTGCGCGACAGCGGCGGCAATGTCTTCTGGCCGGCCGATCTGCTGCAGCGGATGACGCTTGGCGGCGGCTTCCTTCTTGAGATCCGAATTCAGCAGCGCGCCCGCGAGCGGCGTGTCGGTGAGTGACGGCGCGATGACGTTGACGCGAATCAAGGGTGCCCACTCTGCTGCGAGGCTCTTCGCCAAACCTTCGACGGCTCCCTTGGCAGCCGAGATGCTCGCATGCATCGGCATACCCTGCGCGACGGCGACACTGGAGAAAAAAATGACGGAAGCATTCCCCGAGGCCTTGAGCGCAGGCAACGCTGACTGCAGCGCGGCGATGGCACCCAAAAGGTTCACCTGCAGGTCGCGCTGGAAATCCTCCACGGTCAGGCGATGAAACGGCTTGAGCGAGATCGAGCCCGGGAAATACACGAAGCCGTCAAGCCGCTCGGGCCACGTCAGCGGTCCAGGCGCCGCGGCGTCGAACGGCTGCGCGGCAATCCCGAGGTCGGCGAGCTTCTCGGGCGAACGACACGCCGCATGGACCGTATAGCCATCAGCTTGGAGTTGCGCCACGGTCGCACGGCCGATGCCGGAAGTGCCACCGATAATCGCAATGTGCTTGGACATGGCACCAAGATTAACAGGCTGGCCCGGAGGTCAAACGACGAGCCGCTTTTCTGGGCACAAAAAAGCCGGAGGCGAACCTCCGGCCAAACTGCACCAGCAACGGCGGCCTATTTTTTCGCTGCCGGCTTAGGCACAACCTTACGAGGCGTCTTCTTATCGAGATTCGCCTTCAGCTCCTCCTCGGTAAACTTAGTCTGAATGCCTTCGGCGGGAACTTCTGCCTTAGCCGTCCAAACGATGGCGTTGAGCACCAAGGTGCGTTGGCTGTCGATAGACCAGCCTGCGTGGTAATGGCCACCGCAGAAGCCGAAGCCGCGACCGCCATCCTTGCGGTCGACCGCCCATGCCACCACTTGCGGCTTCTTCTCTTCGAGCACCATTTTCCGCACATCCGGATTGCCGCCATGGTCGCCATCTTTGCGACTCATCGTATCATCCGGAGCAATTGCCGAAAGAATCGGTGTCACTCCCTCCAGGTTATCGCGGAAGCGCATGTTGAAATACCATTCATCCGAAGACGCATAAGGCTTTACCCCACGGCTGACTGGATGGTTCGGCAAGGTCTTAAAGTCGGCCAACCAGTGAGGGTTGACGGACCAGAACTGCTCGAAATAGCCCCCGAGCCATTCCTTAAATTCCTTGGCTCCAGCGCCCGTCGAAGAACGGCCTGCAGGGGGCGGATCAATCGGCTTGCCGTCCACACTCAACCATCCCGCACGCTCGTAGACCGGCTCGACAGCATAGTGCAGACAAACGAAACCGCAGCCCGCTTCCATCTTCTTCGCCAACTGCGGGAGATGGGTAACGGCCGGATGACCTGCCTGGCCGTCGGAATAAATCACGATCGTGTCCGCCTTGGCCACGCGCTCATCGGAGGGCCATTCGCCGTTCAAGGAGACATCGACATTGACGAGCCCGGCGGCGCTCTGCTTCAAGCCTGCGGCGAGGAGTTGAATGCCAGCGTTATGTTCGTGCTCGCCCGGGCCGTGGCTCGGCTTTCCGGCGATGAGTAAGACGTTCTTCTGGTCGGCGGCCGAGACGAGCGTAGCCGTCGCTAACAGCAGGAGGCTTAAGAGGGATTTTTTCATAAGATTATTTGATCTCCTTCAAGATGATGTCCTTGAATTGGACCGTCATCGCCGTGCCCGCATGGAGCTGAAGAGCGAGGACGCCCTTCTTGGCGCCGACGGCAGTCTCGTCGGTGACGTCGATGGTCTGGACGCCATTGATGAAGTGCTGCAGATGGCCGCCCTGGGCGACGATGCGATATTCGTTCCAATCAGCTGCCTTAATCTTGGCCTGGATTTCGTCGGACTTACCGACGGAGCCAGTCACCTCAAGCTTTGGCTTCTTGGCGTCTTTTCCTTCATGGATGACGACCTTCTCGCCGCGCTTGGCAAGAATGCCGCGCCCCTTCTCTTCGTAAAGGATGCCAGAGTAAGCCTTACCGCACTCGAAATCGCCCTGATAGCCAGCGACGACGAAACCCTTCTCGTCGACGACCTTGGAGCGATACTGAATTCCGGAATTACCAAAAGCGTCGGACTTGCCGTTCAGGTCCACAATCTTGTATTGGAGCGTGAGTTCGAAATCGGCGACTTCGCCCTCCCAGACGAGGAACGTATTACCCTTGGTGGAATGCTCCTTGGTCGTCTGGCCGGTGATGGCACCGTCCTTGACGGACCAGAAATCCAAGCCCTTCCAGCCGGTGAGATC
>DKND01000055.1:4879-7065 GCA_002470605.1 Opitutia bacterium UBA7397 | reverse complement strand
GGCGTACGCCTGACCTTAGAAGGCCCCGCTGACCTGGAAATCCTCGGCCCCGGGGAAACCCGTCTGCACAAAGGAAAGCTGACCGCCAACGTCCCCACCGATGGCGTTGGATTCCAGGTCCACACTGAGCGAGCCAAGGTCGTCGATCTCGGTACGACCTTCGGTGTTTTCGTCGGGCNNTGGCGGTCTTCGAAGGAAAGGTCGCCGTAACCTCGCTCGCCAGCCAAGAAGAGAAAGTCATCGACGAAGGCGATGAAGTGTCTCTTGACGCAAACTCACCCAACTTGATTCCTCGGAAAATTCGGACGCACTCATTCCGCGGCTGGCCGGTCCTATTCGGAATCGTGAACACCGGCGGGCGGATTCGCTTCGGCTACCCGCAACCCAACCTCAATCCGGCCGATGTGACCGACAGCGAAAACATCGTGATCTTTCCGGAACGTTTCGCGACCAAGCTAAGGACGGATTACGCCGTGAGCGTCACCGAGCCCGGCGATTACGGTCCCGAAGCAATCCTTGGTCAAAAAGCTATCATGCAGCCGGAAAAACGCCGCGTGAACACCTATCTTCTCCAATACCATCCGCCGCAGACGAAAGCAGCGGGCCAGGAAGGACCGAAGCGATTCGTCGGCGAAGTGAGCTTTGACCGGCCGATCGTCGCGATTATCGCCGACGGAGAGCAACTCGCGGCCAGCGATCAGGCACTCGGCAAAAAACGTTTCGCTTACCCCCCCGGAGCGGAGCGCGCCCTGAGGAGCGGCGACCATCTCTCGCTGAGCCTAGACCGTCGCACCCTTAAACTTGACTGGCAAGTGACACCGGGGAGCCAAAATGACCTGGGGCAAATCCGCGTCATCGTGGACGTTTCCGATCCACAGTCGATAAGGTGATCGCCTGGTTCACTTCGTTTTTCTCCCGAAGCTGTGACATTTCCCGCGCTGACCCCTACTACTAAGACATCCCTTTAATCCAAAATAATGAAAAAACTATTCACACTCACGCTGATCCTTCTCTTGCCTTTGTCCTACATGGCGAAGGCGGAGGATGAGAAAGCCTCCAAAAGACAGGCCGCACGCAAGGCAGCGGAAGCCACGCCAAAAAGCAAAGCCACTCCCGTTGCCTCGGTGCCGGTCAAGACGGGCCTTCGCCTGCCGAGCCTATTTGGCGACCACATGATTTTGCAGCAGAACATGAAGAACACGATCTGGGGATGGGCCGACCCGAAAGAACAGATCACCGTCACGGCGAGTTGGGGTGCCTCGGCCTCGGCGCAAGCCAATGCGGACGGCGGGTGGAAGGTCCTCTTGGATACACCTGCGTTCGGGACTGGGCATTCACTGAAAATCACCGGCTCGAAGACCATTGAGATCAAGGACGTCGCAATTGGCGAAGTGTGGCTCTGCGCCGGGCAGTCCAACATGGGCTGGTCCACGGGCAATTCCGCCGAGGCGGAGCTGGAGGCGAATGTCAACCTGCCGAACTACCGTATCTTCAAATCCGGCCGCGAACACTGGCATGAACCGTTGAAAGAGAAGCGAGATCTTATGGGGCAATGGAAGACCTGCAATCCAGAGTCCGCCGCTGAGACTTCCGTCGTGGCGTATAACTTTGGCAAGAAACTCCACCTCGCCCTCAACGTGCCCGTCGGGATTATTCAGGAGGCTTACGCGGGCACGCCGATTGAAGGATGGATGCCGTGGGAGGTGCAGCAGGACATCGCACAATCGAAGGAGCAGAAAGCCGACATGGACAAAAGCGCAAAGCGGCAATTGGATGGCAAGGGCGAAAGCCGGGAAAAATCTCTCGCTGCTTTCAACCAAGAGATGACGGATTACAATAAGCAAGTGGCGGCGGGGGAGACGATGAAAAGCAAAAACAGGGAGCTTAAGCCCCCCTACATCAAGAAGCCCGCCGACATGGGAAATCAGTATCCGGCCAACATCTTCAACGCCATGATCTATCCCATCCGGCCTTATGGGATCAAAGGTGCCATCTGGTATCAGGGCGAGCGCAATTCTAAGACCGTGCCGCAAGCCGTTGCTTATGGCGAGCAACTGAAGCGACTCATCAGCTACTATCGCTCGTCATGGCACGAACTCTCCGGCGGCAACGTGGCAAAAGACTTCCCCTTCTTCTTCACGCAGTTGCCCAGTTGGGAGCCGCCGCAGACGCAACCCGTCGAGGGC
>DKND01000055.1:0-4860 GCA_002470605.1 Opitutia bacterium UBA7397 | reverse complement strand
TGCGGCGACCCGGTCGCCCTGCACCCCCAGAACAAGAAGCCCATCGGCATCCGCCACGCCTATCTCGCGCTCAAGGAAGTCTATGGCAAAGACATCGTCGCCAGCGGCCCGCGTTACCTGAACCAAAAAATCGAAGGCAATAAGATTGTCTTAAACTTTGACAGCACCGGGAGCGGCATGATGCCCGCCAAGCCCGGCAAACTCAGTTCCTTCGCCATCGCCGGTGCCGACAAGAAATGGTATTGGGCCGAAACCGCAATCGTCGGCAACACGATCATCGCCTCATCGAAGTCTGTAGCCGCTCCGCTCGCCGTCCGCTACGCCTGGGCCATGAACCCTTCGCAAGGCAACCTGCTCTACAACAAGGAAGGACTCCCCGCCTCGCCGTTCCGTACCGACAACTGGCCGCTGTTCGACCCCAACGATCCCGCCGTCCGCGTGGAGAAACCCGAAAAGACCGACGAAGCCCTGGACGCCAAGCGGAACTTCAAAGACTGGTATCGCCCACCGATGACACAGTAATCCTCAGGCCCCTACCGAACCCCACCTTACGATGAAAATCGCATCCACCCTCCTGGCCGCCTTGCTCCTATCGTCGCTCGCGTCGCTTCGCGCCGCGGAACCTCCGCTCAACATCCTGCTCATCACCGCCGACGACCTCGGCAATGAGGTCATGGACTTTCTGGGCGGCAAAGTAGCGAACGTCACTCCGAACCTGAGCAAGCTCGCAACCCAAAGCCTCAGTTTCCAGCATGGCTTCGTCAATAACGCCATCTGTTGCCCAAGTCGTAGCATCATCGCCACCGGACGCTATGGCCATAATAGCGGACTCTTCGGCTTCAACAAACTGCCCAAACCCATCCCCACCGTCTTCGGTACTTTTAAGAATACAGGCTACCTCACCGGAGTTCTGGGTAAAGTCAGCCACTCGACCCCAGATCCGAGTTTCAAGTGGGACTTTGTCCATGACTATGCGGAGCTAGGCGCCGGCCGTAGCCCAAAGAAATACCATGACTATGCGGAAGAGTTTTTCGCCCGGAGCAAAAGCCAGAACAAACCGTTCTATTTCATGGTGAATTCGCATGACCCCCATCGCCCTTTCTATGATCCTGAAGGACGCGGAAAAAACGGCGAAGAAGTGCCCTCCCGCCTCTTTAAGCCAGAAGAAGTCGTCGTCCCTCCTTACCTTCCCGACCTGCCGAAAGTCCGCATCGAATATTCACACTACTTAAACTCGGTCCGCCGATTGGATGACACTGTCGGCCGTGTGCTCCAAGCGCTCGAAGATTCAGGATTGGCGGGCAATACGATGGTCGTCTTCATCACGGACAACGGTTCGTCTTTCCCCTTCGCCAAGGCTAACACCTACGTGGCGAGCAATCGGACGCCGATGCTCGTGCGCTGGCCGGGCATCACCAAACCCGGCTCCGTGGACAAGACGCACTTCGTCTCCGAGGTCGATTTCTTCGCCACCTTCATGGACGCCACGGGCCTGCCGCTTCCCGCCGGGCTCGACGGTCGCTCCCTCGTCCCCCTACTCAAAGGCGGCGACCAGGCCGGCCGCGATTTTGTTTTCACCCAAATCGATTACACCATCGGCGGGCCAGCCAAGCCGATGCGTTGCATCCAAGACGGGCAATATGCCTATATCTTCAATGCCTTTTCCGACGGGAAATTCAAATACAAGAACAACAATGAAGGCCTGACCTTCGCCGCGATGGAAGAAGCCGGCAAGACCGACCCCGCGATTCAAGCGCGCGTGGAGATGTTCCGCCATCGAGTCCCGCAGGAGCTCTATGACCTCCAGAAAGATCCCGGCTGCCTCAAGAATCTCATCCAAGACCCGAGCCAACAAGCCGTCGCGAAGAAATACCAGGATCGCCTACGTCAATGGATGATCGAAACCCATGACCATTGCCTCGCGGCTTTTGACGTTCGCGGTAATCCGGCCCAGCTGGCCAAAGCCGTGGCCAACTATCCGTCATTGGACAAGTCCGGAGGGCTTGCGACCGAAGCAGGCGAAGAAGGTGAAGCCAAACCTTCCGGAGGCGACGACAAGGTCGCGAAACGTAAAGCCAATCGCACGGAAAAGAAATAAAAGCCGACAAAGGCGACCCGATGACGATCCTCTTACGCCTGCTCCTCGTCACCTGTGCCCTTATTTCACCCGCCCTCTTGCGGGCAGGCAAGCAGGACGAGGCCAATCCTTGGGTCAAACCCGGGACACCTCCCCCGCTTCTTCCCGGCAAAGGCCTGACCGTCAGTTGTCCTGACCCGCTGCCTCCGTTGCCCGATAATACCGTGAAGCTGGAGAGCGCTAAGGAGACTTTCCATATCCGACTGCCCGCTGACTTTACTCCGCAAGCGACCTACGGGGTCGTGGTTTTCATCAGCGGGCCGCAAGCCAAGATGGGCTGTCCGGCGACATGGATTCCTGTCCTGGACGAACACAAGCTCATCTATGTCGCGCCCCAGAATGCGGGAAACAAGGAGTCGCTCGGACTTCGGGATGCCCGAGCCCTCACCTCCGCCCTGCTGATCAAGAAGTACTACCCTATCGACCCGAAACGGATTTACGTGGCCGGATACTCCGGCGGTGCCCGCGTGGCTGGCATGTCGGCCTTCAAGCACCCGGAAACCTGGCGCGGGACGATTCAAAGCTGCGGCGCTGACTTCTACAAACCGGTCCCACGCGTCGCCGTGACCGACGAGGAATTCAAGAAAAGTTCAGACTACGGCGGGATCCCCGACGCCAAGCGCGCACTTGAAGCCAAGAAGAGCGTACGGTTCGTCTTCATCACCGGGCCGGGTGACTTCCGGAACCATTACATCAAGGATATCTATGCCGGCGGATATAAGCCCGAGGGCTTTAACGCCCTGCTCATCGACGTCCCCGACATGCGCCATAACATCTGCAACGCCGAATCACTCTCAAAAGCCCTAGAATACATCGAACGAAAAAAATGAATTTCCTCTGCACCCTCTTCATCGCCCTGGCGTTGATACCTCTCACGCCACTCCACGCGGCCGATGTCGCTGCGAGGCCTAATATCCTCTTCCTATTCAGCGACGATCACGCACTGCGCGCGATCGGGGCCTATGACGGCTCCATCAACAAGACGCCGAACCTCGACCGGATTGCGCATGAGGGCGCGATCTTCACCCACGCATTCGTCGGTAATTCAATCTGCTGCCCGAGCCGTGCGTCCTTCCTGACCGGCAAACATAGCACCGCCAACGGCGTCTTGGGTAACAGCTCCAAATGGAACGGCAAACAATGGGTCTACTCCCGCGAGCTGGGCAAGGCTGGGTATCAGACCGCTGTCATCGGAAAGTGGCACCTGAAGGGTAATCCGACCGATGAGTTCCAGCACTGGGATGTCCTATCAGGCTCCGGCGGCCAAGGTTCTTATTACAACCCGGAATTCATCAGCTCCGCTGGCCCCTCCAAAAGCGAAGGCTATTCGACCGATATCATCACCGACAAAGCCATCGCCTGGATGAAGCAACGGAACGACGCGAAACCCTTCCTGCTCTGCGCCCAATTCAAAGCTCCCCACACGCCGCGCACCCCTGCCCTTAAAGACATGGCCTCCTACGACGGCGTGACCTTCCCGGAACCTCCTACGCTGTTCGATGATTACGCCACCCGCCAGCCGTTCGTGGCAGATACTTGGATGAAAATCAGCGGTATGGACGGACCCGGACTCAATATCGGCCCAACCCAGGAAGAGCTCGCTGCAGACCCTAAAAAAATGCCTCACTTCCTTGAGGATATGAACGCTGCCCAACGTGCGGTCTGGCACAAGGCCTACGACCCTCGTAATCGCGAATACGCCCGATTGAAAGCCGCTGGTAAACTCAACGGCAAAGACGGCATTCGCTACGCGTATCAGCGTTACATCGCGGACACCGTCCGCTGCGTGGACGGGCTTGATGCGAACGTGGGGCGCATCCTCGCCTATCTTGATGAATCCGGCTTAAGCAAGAACACCATCGTCATCTATGCTTCCGATCAGGGCTTCTTTACGGGTGAGCATGGCTGGGCCGAGAAGCGCTGGATGTATGAAGAAAGTTTTAAGTTCCCGCTCCTGATCCGCTGGCCCGGAAATATCAACCCGGGTACGCGCGTCGACGCGCTGGTCCAGAACATCGACCTGGCTCCGACGCTTCTCTCGGTGGTCGGACTCGCCGTACCCAAGGAGGTACATGGCCTAGCACTTCAACCGTTACTCGGCGGCGCCACCCCAGCCGATTGGCGCAAGGACGTTCTTTACACCTATTACGACGGCGGTACTCCGAAAGCCCGCGGCGAATATAATATGCCGCGCCATATGGGCGTGCGGGATGAACGCTACAAACTCATCCACTTCTACGACTACGACGCCTGGGAATTCTATGACCTTAAGAACGACCCCCAAGAAATGCACAATGCGTACAAAAACACGGCATACGCAGGGGAAGTCGAGCGACTCAAGGCACGCCTTACTGCGCTCAAGAAACAGTACGAGATCCCGGAGCCACCAAAACTGACCGCCAAGAAGAAGCGGTAACCCCCCAGAGCCCCTCCCACGGCCCGCCCTCACCGGCGGGCCTTTTTGTTGGGCTGCGTTCAGGTACTGACGGACATCGCTCATATCATTATTAAAAGAGAGGTTTTATTACTGTAACCTGCAGAGAGAGGCGTTGTCTAAAAACCAACGTCCGGCCCCTCGGCACCATGCTTTCCCGCCATCCCCATTCCTTTCTTCTCCTAGCCTCCTGCCTTGTCGCCTCCGCCGGACTGTACGCAGCCGACGAGCCGAACTACGAGACGCAGATCCGCCCTATCCTGAAGGAGCACTGCACCCACTGCCACGG
>DKND01000053.1 GCA_002470605.1 Opitutia bacterium UBA7397 | reverse complement strand
CGCGAAGTACAGGGTGCTCGGGGCGGGAGTCGAACCCGCATACCTTACGGCGCCAGAACCTAAATCTGGTGTGTCTGCCATTCCACCACCCGAGCAAACCTGTGCCGTTTAGATTTGCGGCGCCGACCCGATTGGCAAGCGCTTTGCGGAGGGGGCTTAAGCCAAGCGCCCAAGGGCCGACCCGACGCGCGCGTAAAGCTCGATGCCGCTCTCGCCCGCTTGGGTTAAGTCAGCTTCCAGGCGTATCCGCCCCGGCTCAAATAATGTGGCGACGTACGATCCGCCGAAACGGAAGTAACCTTTCTCGTCGCCCTTGGCCATCGGCTGTCCAGGCACGTAGGTTTCGATGATCGTGCCAACGTTGGTCGCGCCAACTGCGACGATGGTCACGAGGCCGAAAGCACCGGCGTCAATCGTGACGCGCTGTCTTTTATTTTTCCAAAGGTAGGCGGCGCAGCGGCGGAGCGCGATGGGGTTCACTGAATAGAGCAGGCCGCTAATGGGGACGGCGGCGTGCGGCGTGCCGGCCACCGGAAAGTGAAAGCGATGATAATCGACCGGGCAAAGCCGAGAGCAGACGACGGTGCCGCCCGCATAGCGCGCGCCGAGGGCGCGATCGCCGACGAGCTCGGGGATGTCGAAAGTCTGCCCCTTAGCGTAGATGCCTTTTATTTTTGATACGTCTTGGAAGCCGAGATGCCGGCCATCGGCGGGGAGCACGGCCATCTCGGCGCGCGGGTCGATCGGGCGGGCTTCCGCCTTGAGCTTGCGGTAGAAGAAGTCGTTGAAGGTCCGGTAAGCCTGCGGGTCCGCTTCGAGGAATTCGGCGGGGTTGAGACCAAAGTCGCGAATGAAGGGCGCGACGCGCCGAGCGCTCCCTGGCCGGTCCATGGCCCAGCCGTAAATCTTGGAAAAGAGGGCGCGTTTGACGACGGTATGTAAGGTCACCTTGCCGAGCGGGTTGCCGTAGATGCGCCGCAGCCACGCTTCGCCGTAAACCTGTTCGATTTCGGTGCCTCCCGTATGGCGATTATGCAGGGTAATGGGTGAATCGACGTCCATGGCGGAAGATTTGCGAAAAAATGACTTCAAGGGAACCATTTATCTGTCAAAACAGTGAATACCCTGATGTCTAACCTGGTTCTTGCTTTTCTCACTTTCGCCGCAGTGCTTTCGGCCCAGCAAGTTCCGACGCCTAAGGCTCCCGAAACCGTAAAAGCGGAAGTAGCGGCCGAAGTCATCCGCGCCCGCTTGGATCTGGCGGCCGCTAAACGTCGGCAGGATGGTTTACCTCTCACCTTGGAAATGCGGAAGCTCGACGCCGAAGCTACCTTGCGTGCTGCCCGGTCAGAAGCGCTGGCGGCTCCGGACGAAGCCGAGCGCGGTCGGCTTAACTTAGAAGCTTGGGTTTCTTCGGCCAAAGCGGCAGCCGCCTCGGCGGATAAGGATCGGGCCCGGGCTGACCTCGAGGCGGAAGCCCGTCTGGCTTCGGCGCAAGTGTCGGTTGAATACGCCAAGATTTCTTCTTTGGCGCAGATCGCCAAACTGCAGCAGAAGGTCGCCGACATCGCGACCCACGCCAAAGTTTCTTATCCGAAAGACCCCCTGGTCGACGGTGTCCTGCATATTTCCGATCGTCGCATTCCGTTTAACGGGCGCGTCACCGATGAATTGGCTCAGTTCGTCTGCGGTCGCATCGCCTTCTATAATGCGGTTGATGCCGACGCCCCGATCTTCCTCGTGATCGACCGCAACCCCGGCGGATCGGTGATGGCCGGCTACATGATTTTGCAGGCCATGGAGACGTCCAAGGCCCCGGTTTACGTGGTCGTGAAAGGGTATGCGGCCTCAATGGCGGCGATCATCACCACACTCGCGCAGCGCTCCTTCGTCTACCCTGAGACCATCGTCTTGCATCATCAAGCCGCGACGGGCCTCAGCGGTAATGTCACGCAGTTGAATGAACAGCTCAAATGGAGCAAGATCTGGTGCGAACGTATCTTCATTAAAGTCTCCACCAAAATCGGCATCCCCCTCGACGAGTTCGTGGCCAAGATGTACCAGAACGTCTCCACGGGAGATTGGAAAGTCCATGGCGATGCGGCGGTGCGGATGAAGTGGGCGACGGATTTGGTGGAGCGCATGAACGAAGACGGCGTCAACACCTCCACGCCGGCCCCGGCGCCCGCGCCATTAGAACCTGATGTTTTCGGCAATGGCGCGCACCGCGCCCCCGACGGCCGGGTCAAACAATTACTGCCACCGCTCGGCCCTTGCGACCTCTGGTGGTTATACGATCCCACCGTCGATTTCGTCCTGCTCTAATTTAAAAAATAAAATATGAAAACACCTTCTTCTTATCCTGCCTGGCTCTTCGCCTGCCTCGCGTGCGCTTCCTTGAGCGCACAGAACGCGCCGTCCAAGCCGCCCGCAAACCCAGCGGTTTTACCTTCAGCCCCAGCCCAAGCCACGACGGTCGCTCCGGGCGCCCCCATCGCGAAGGAGGAGCTCACGCCTGAGCAGAAGGCGGCCATGAAGGAAGTGGAGCGGATGCGCGCTGAAAAGAGCCGCATCGACGCCGAGCTCGCCCTGGCGGATGCTAAGCGTACCGAGGAATTGGCGCCCTTGAATTCGGAGACCGCCAAGTTGCAGGCGGAACGCGCTTTGCGGCTCGCGAAGGCGGCGGCCGAAGCGGCGGCCTTGGAAGATGAGCGCGCCAAGCTCGAACGCCAGGCGGCGTTGGAGGCGGCCCGCTCCGGCGCCCGTCTGTCCGAACGTAATAACAAAATTCGCGAACTCGAAGCCGAGGCCAAGCAGCTTCAACTCGAGTCGGCGAACACCGTCTCGCGACTGAGCAATGAGATTTCCCGTTTTCAGAAAGAGGAAGAAGCCCGGAAGATTGCCACCAAGGCCAAGCCGATTTACCTGAAGGAGCCGCTCGTCAACGGCACGCTGATCATCAGCGACCGCCGCATCGCCTTGAACGGCGCCGTCACCGAACAGCTCGCCGATTACGTCTGCCAGCGGATTAATTTTTATAATAACCAATCAGCCGAGTTCCCGATTTTTATCGTCGTGGACAATAGCCCTGGCGGTTCGGTGGCCTCGGGTTACCTGATTCAGAAAGCCATGGCGGCTTCGAAGGCGCCGGTTTACGTCGTCGTCAAGGGCTTCGCCGCTTCCATGACAGCGGTCATCGCGACCTTGGCGGAGCGCTCGTTCTGCTACCCGAACACCATGATCTTGCATCACCAGGCTTCGAATAACTTGCGGGGGAATATGACGATGCTCAAGGAGCAGGTCGAATTCACCACCAAGTGGTTTGAACGTCTCGCGACTCCCGTGGCCAAGAAGATGGGCCTGACCTTGGATGATTTCGTGAAACAGATGTATGCCAATGACTCGACCGGAGATTGGCAGGCGTTCGGCGATAAAGCCAAAGAACTCAAATGGATCGACCAAGTAGTTGAGCGAATCGAAGAGACCGCGATTCTCGATTTATTGCCAGTCGCTCAGGTGCCGCCTCCGGCGATGCCAGTGCCAGTCAAGCCACCTCAGACCGAAGTATCGGGCGTGGTCGCTAAAGTAGACGACAAGGGCCGTCCGTATTTCGAATTACCGTCGCTCTCTAATCCCTTCGACGCTTGGTGGGTTTATGATCCGCAGGGA
>DKND01000022.1:20219-21483 GCA_002470605.1 Opitutia bacterium UBA7397 | reverse complement strand
GCCAGAAGAAGAAGTGATTGCGACGGATAGGGCTGATCGCCTCGGTCAGCCGCGGTTGAGCGAGGGTGCTCAAACCTACTAGGGCAGCACGCGGTGCTGACCCTACCTTAAATACAAGGGGCAGGAACAGAGCCAGGGTCAGGTTTCGATACTTAGGGACAGCGACAGGTACAGTCGCAGGATATTTCCCGAACCCGTACCTGGAAATCTAGCCCACCTATACCTCGCCTCTAACCTTTGCACTTTTGCACAGGCAGCAGGCCGGTTTGCACTTTTGCACCTGAATCTCTATCTTCGCAGCCAAGCAACCGGTCTCCGGTTTCCCTTTGCTGCTAGTATCCTGTATCTAAAAATGCATCTCACCTGCAACTATCCCTCTCCCTAAGTATCGAAACCTGACCCCGTCCCTAGCCCTTACCCTTATTTTAGTTATCCGCTAGCGTTTCCATCGCGCCCACTATTGCACCTTCAGCTCCACCCCCACCATTTTCCTGCTGGAACTTAACCCCTATTGTCGCATCTAATACCCTATGTCTCCCCGCGTCCTATTCGCCATCGGCTTAAGCTTAATTTCTGCCATTTCAAGCCAAGCGCAGACGACCTCGACCATCTTCGTCGAAGCTGAATCTCTCGCCCAATGGGGTGGCTGGAAACTCGATACGGCCTTCACCAATATCGTGGGATCTCCTTACCTTTTAGCCCACGGCCTCGGCAAACCCGTGACCGATGCGACTGGAGTCGTCAAAGTAGCCGAAGCGGGCGAGTATCGCGTCTGGGCCCGGACCAAGGACTGGGTCGCGCACTGGAAGGCCCCTGGCCAACCCGGACGCTTCCAAATCGTCGTCAACGGGCAGCCGCTCGAGACCGAGTTCGGCACCGAAGGAGCGGAATGGCATTGGCAAGCTGGCGGAAAAATCTCTCTCCACGCCGGCGATAATAATATCACCCTACATGACCTCACGGGCTTCGATGGCCGCGTCGATGCGATCATCCTCAGCAAGGACAAGAATTTCACCCCGCCCGAAGGCTCCGCCCTCATCACTTTCCGCCAACAACAACTAAACCCCAATGGCCCCGAAGATGCGGGAGACTTCGACCTCGTGGTCGTCGGGGGCGGTTACGGTGGCATGGGCGCGGCCCTTTCCGCTGCTCGGCAATCGCTGAAGGTAGCTTTCATCCAAGACCGATTCGTGCTGGGCGGCAACGGCAGCTCTGAAATCGGCGTCTGGGCGATGGGCGGCACGACGCGCGGCAAATTCCCTCA
>DKND01000022.1:17878-20204 GCA_002470605.1 Opitutia bacterium UBA7397 | reverse complement strand
TCGACAGCTTCGGAGATGAACTCAAAGAAAAAGTCGTACGGAACGAAAAAGGGATTTCACTTTTCCTCGGCCACTACGCCACCGGCGTGGAAATGACCGGCAATCGCATCTCAGCCGTCACGGCGATTGACGTCAAAACCGGCCGCCAACGCGTCTTCCACGCGAAGTTTGTGGCCGATACCACGGGCCACGGCTGGATCGGCGCCTATGCCGGCGCCGACTTCACCCAAGAAAAAGCAGGGCGTATGGGGATGTCCAACATGTGGTTCTACCAAGATGAGGCCGAAGCCCAAGCCTGGGCGCCAACGCCTTGGGCCCTACCTCTCGCGGTCGGTGATTTCCCTCCGCTGCAAAAATCCAAAGCCAAGATTGACGAGAAACCTTTTATGAAAGCGGAATGGTTCTGGGAATCCGGTTTCGACCAAGACCCGATCAACGGACTCGAGTATATCCGCGATTGGAATTTCCGCGCGATTTACGGAGCTTTCTCCGCACTTAAAAACGGCGAGAAAAAAGACCAATATGCCAATGCTTCTTTGAAATGGGCATCCCACGTGGGCGGACCGCGCGAATCACGTCTGCTCACCGGCGACATCGTATTAAATAAGAATGATATCGTCACCCGCAAGGAGTTCGCCGACGGCTGCGTGCCCACGACCTGGGACATCGACCTTCACTATCCACGCGAACAGTATGCCGAAAAATTCCCGGAAAACCCTTTCATCTCAAGGGCCGCCTTCGGCTACGTCGGCGCCGACGGCAAACACATCGCCGCAGTCGATCGTCGCAACGGCTACCCGCTCCCCTACCGCCTCTTTTACTCCAAGAATATCAGCAACCTCTTCATGGCCGGTCGTCACATCAGCGTAACCCACGAAGCCTTGGGCACTATCCGAGTCATGCGGACCATCGGCATGATGGGCGAAGTCGTCGGTAAGGCCGCCTACCTCGCCGTTCGCGAAAAGACTGACCCACGGGGCGTCTATGCCAATCACCTCCCAGCCCTGCTTAATCTGCTCGAACAACCTGGACGCATGCGGCGCACCTCCCTCGCCGGCGAACTCACGCTCGATACTTCAATCGCCGACTTCAAAGAACTGCCAGTCGGCCGCATGAACGCTGACCTTACCAAAGGCACGCCGACCAAGCTCAGCGACGATGACCTCAAGGAACTCGCCAAGCTCGGCGGTATCGTGCTGGACGACGCTCAAGCGAAATTCGAAGGTACGTGGACCGAAGGTCGTGGCCTCGCCCACCTGGGCAGCGCCTATCACTACGCCAGCAAGGGTGCCAATCGCGCGACCTATGCTTTCGAAATCAAAGAAGGCGGTAAGTATGAGCTCCGTGGCTATTGGCAAGGACACGAGAACCGTTCGCCTAATTCCGTGCTCATCATCAACCGTGCCGGAGAAAAACCCCTCAGCCTTCGCCTCAACCAAAAGGTCGGCGAAATCGATGTTCCTAATATCCTTGGCAAGTTCGTCTTCAGCCCGGGCACTCATTCGCTCGTCCTGACGGGAGAAGGCTCCAGCGGTACCGTCCAAGCTGACGTCTTCCAGCTCGTCCGCGCCGAATAATCGATGCTCTCGCCCCGCGTCAGCGCTTGGCTAGTCAAAGGCTGGCGTCTGACAGCGCTCTTGGCGGCGGCCTTACTGCTCCAACGCACGACGCCGACGACGGAAACCATCCTGACGCGGTTGAACCTGAGCGAAGCGACGGGCTTTTTCCCGACAGCCAAACGCCTCGTCGAAGGCCCGCAGCAAAGCCTCATCGTCCAAGACGAATATGGTAACCGTCTGGGCCGGCTGCTGACGACTTCGCCCGATGCGGATACGATCATCGGCTACTCTGGACCTAGTAATGTTTTGGTCGCCCTTGATAATCAGGAAAAAATCGTCGGCACTCGGATCCTCTCGAGCGATGATACCCCCGACCACGTCGATACCTTACGCGACAATATGGCATTTGAACGCAGCCTGAAAGACTGGCAGCCGACGTCGCAACCCGCCCCCAAACTCGAAGGTTACGCCGGTTCGACGCTCACTGCGGCGGCGATCGCAGAATCCATCCAGAAACGCTTATCGGGCAATTACGCTTCGTTGCGCTTTTCCACGCCCCTCGCCCTGAAGGAAATCCAAGCCGTGGGCTTCCCTCAGGCCCTCAGCTTCGAAGCCAATACGCCGCGCCTCGGGTGGAATCTTGTCCGCGGCCCGAATCGCACGCTCCTAGGCTACGTGGTCCGCTCCTCTCCCTCCGGAGATGAGTTTTCTGGTTATGCCGGCCCGACCGAAACCCTGATTGCCATCGAGCCGGACGCGTTGACCCT
>DKND01000022.1:16087-17852 GCA_002470605.1 Opitutia bacterium UBA7397 | reverse complement strand
ATTTACCTCAAACAGCTGACGAAATGGAACGTGCAGGAATGGCCGAACCTGAACTTCGGCAAAGAAAAAATCGAAGGCGTGGCGGGCGCGACGCTCACCAGTTCCGCCATCGCGTTCGGTCTCCAACATCGTTTCGCTGACGACGCCAAACATCTCGTGCTCCAAAAGAGTTCCTGGCGAGACCACGTCAGAACAGTCGCACTCTGGTTTTTCCTGGCTGGCACCCTTGCGATGACGTTCACATCGCTGCATGGTCGCCCGAAGGTACGGGTCATCTGGCAAGTCCTGCTCGTCGGTGGTCTTGGCCTCTGGCTTGGCCAATTAATTTCGCTGGGGATGTTCGCCGGCTGGGCCCGACATGGCCTGCCGTGGTCGCAAGGCTCGGGTCTGCTGATATTAGGAGCCATGGCATTGCTCGTTCCTTGGACGACCCGGCGGCAGCTCTACTGCCATCATGCCTGCCCTCATGGAGCTGCCCAAGAGCTTCTGGGAGGCTTCCGGAGGCTGCATTGGCGCCTCCCAGCCTCTTGGCACAGCTTGCTGGGCAAACTGCCCGTAATCACCCTTGGGATGGCCTTTCTAGGGGCGCTCCTCTGGCCCCGCTGGAGCCCCAACCAGATTGAGCCCTTCGATGCCTGGATTCTCGGCGCCGCCGTAGCCGTACCCCTCGTGCTGGCGGTCGTCGGATTGCTTTCCTCGATTTTCATCCCCCAAGCTTACTGCAAATACGGTTGCCCTACTGGAGCGCTCCTCAAATTCGTCCGTTCCAATAACCAACTCGAGACTTGGTCGCGACGCGATTACGCGGCTCTCGGTCTGCTTTGCGTCGGGGCATTGATTGTCTTCGGGCGCCCGCTGGTGACTCCGGCCGAGGCCACGGCCGCCGAAGGCTTACCTATCACCGAAATGCATGGCGGGGCCTTTGGGACAACTTGGACGGTCAAAATACGCGGGACGGGCTTCGCCGCCGACCTCCTCAAGCGCGACATTGAAAGTGAGGTCAATCGCATCGAGTCTTCCCTTTCCCATTGGCGTAAAACTTCCGTCACCTCTGATTTCAATCAGCTCGAATCCACCCAGCCCATGGGGATCAATCAGGAGTTAGCCAAACTTGTGGCCTTTACTCAGAAACTGAGCGAAGCCACCGACGGCGCTTACGATATCACCGTCGCACCCCTGGTCTCAGCTTGGGGTTATGGTCCGGCGGGATCAAACCTACCCTCGCCTTCCCCGGAAAAAATCAGCCAGCTGCTCAGGCAAGTCGGGTGGGAAAAATTAACCTTAGACCTACCAGCCCTGACCTTGCGCAAGAGTGACGAAAGACTCTCGCTCGACCTCGGTTCGGTACTGCAAGGCTATGCTGACGATCGCATCGCTGCGCTTTTACATCAACAAGGTCACCACGATTTCTTGATCGAAGTCGGAGGCGAACTTCTAGCCTCTGGCAGTTGGCATGTCGGTATCGAAGATCCCTTCAATCCGCGCGGCCTCTTGGAGAAAGTCGTGCTGAAAGACCAAGCCTTATCACCGTCGGGACTTTATCGGGCCAAACGCTTGGCTGAAGGCAAAAGCATCTCGCACATTATCTCGCCTAAGACCGGTTACCCCGTCGAGCCGACGATTGAAATGTGCTGTGTATTTCATCGTCATTGCTTGGAGGCAGACGGTTGGGCCACCGCCTTGATGGCGGTAGGATTCGACGAGGCCAAAAAGCTCGCCGAGAAGAATCGCCTGAGCGTCATCTTGGTCGCCCCGGATAAAAGCG
>DKND01000022.1:8337-16008 GCA_002470605.1 Opitutia bacterium UBA7397 | reverse complement strand
TATCCCGATCCTACAAAGTTGGTTCGCCCACGGACGCCACGCAGTGGCGCCCCTACCCTTAAAGACAAGGGACAGGGGCAGGGACAGGTTTCGATTCCTTAGGGGCAGATGCAGAGTCAGATGCAGGAAGCTCCTCGAACCCGCCACCTGCCACCCAGGGCTGCCACCCGCCACCCGAAGCTTACATCCACTTTTGCACTTTTGCACAGGCCGCAGGCCGATTTGCACCTTTGCACTTAGGTCAGCACGCAGTGCTGTCCCTACCTTATTAAACAAAAAGGGCGGCCGGAGCCGCCCTTCTCTCTTATCTCAACGTCAGGCTTAGAACTTCTTTTGCTTCTGCTTGCGGCGACGGATCGCGGCGGCGGCCAAGGCCAGCGCGCCGATCATCAGGCCGTAAGTCGAAGGCTCAGGCACCGCGGTCAGGGTCATATCTCCGCTGAGGGAGTTGTAGGACATCGACCACAGACTGCTGCCAATCCCGGTGCTATCCGTGGTCGTGAAAGCCGAAGTATCATAGGCGAAGTAATCGGCGATGTTCGTACTATAACCGGAGTTAAAGGTGATACTGCCGACATTACCGAAGAGGAAGGTCTTGATATCGTCCTTACTCCAATTGATCGCATCACCCGGTAAGGTATCGGCGAACAAGTGCAACGAGGTCACATTAATCAAGATCCGGCCAGAGCTATTGCTAATCGCGGAGAGATCGAAATTGTTGGTAACAACAATCTTATCCCAGCCCGTGCCAGCAACTCCGGCGGCATTGTGTACCTGCCAGTTCATGGTGGAGCCACTGCTTGCCACCAGATTGGTCATCGTCAAAGTCCCGGGCGAATTGCCAGGCGAAAGTACCGCACCCGTATCAAGGGTGACGTTAGCGACGGAACCGTCGCCACCCAAGGTGCCGCCGCTGGTCACGTGCACCGTATTATCAACATTGGAGTTCACGACCAAGGTGCCGGTATTGTTGACGTTCACCGCGACATGGGTGCCATCGCCTAAGGCGGTGTTATGCGTGACGGTAACCAAGCCCGCATTCACGTTGAAGATGCCGCTGAAATCGTTGCGTGCAGCCAAAGTCAACGCGCCGGTGCCAACTTTATTGACGGTGGCGGAACCCGCCCCGTTGAAGATCATGGAGGCATTGAAGGTCGTAGTCGTGGTCGCGCGGAAATCGAGCGAGACCGTGCTACCGTTAGCAACGTGCAAGCGCGCGGAAAGGTCGTCGGTATTACCCGCCAACCAGCGCAAGGTCGTGGTGTCTTGCAGCGTGATGTCGTTGGAGGAAACCGCCAACAGGCGTCCCAAGGAGCCGGCGGCAAAGCCTAAGACGCCGGCATTAACATCGACCGCGGCTTCATCTTTGAGCATCGCCCCGGAGCCGGCCATGACCCAAAGACCAGTACCGTTCTTGACGAGTTTACTGAGCAGATGATCCGAGGCACTTTCGGTCTCGAAGAGTGCAGGCGCGAAACTGTTCTCAATCGTCGTCGCATCGGTGTTACCCGAGAGCGTCAACGTACGGTTGAGGCCGGTGGTATTCGCGAAGTCGATCTTCACGGTATTGTCGAAGACCAGAGCTCCGGTGCCGGTATTCTTGATTTCGCCGCCGTTATCCGCGATGGTCAGACCGCGCTCCGACGTTTCGCCGGTGCCCACGTATTCAATCGTTCCGCCTTGGAAGATGAGCTTGTTGGCCGCCCCGTTGACATTACCCATGCGACCGACACCGCCAGCCTTCAGGAAATTATCGGTCTGTAAGGTGCCCGAAGCCATGATTGTGGCTCCCGTGTAAGTATTATTACCCGTCAGCGTCAGGACATTGGATGAAGCCTGAGTCAACGAACCCGTACCGGAGATATTGTTATCCAAGGCGTAGGCATCGCTGCGCTTGATCACCAGGCTCGCGTTGTTCAGGTAGACGATCGGAACCGGAAGGCCGGAGGAGATGTCATTCGCCGGACCTAACGTACCCGTCGAGGTATTATTACCGACCTGGAGGACGCCTTCGGTAATGATGACTCCGCCGGTGTGCTGATTGTCTCCGGTGAGAATCATCGTACCAAGGCCCTTCTTCTCATACTTGGTTACGATTTCACCGGCACCGGAGTTGGCGAAATAACCGGAGACGAGAAGCGTCTTGCCGGTGTCGACGCTGATATCGCGGCTTACGCCATGGGTATTCAGCAAAGTAGCCGAGATCTCGGAATTGTCCGTGACAGAGACAGTGCCGCCTAACTCGAACGACGAATTTAAGGTCATAGCCTCATTGCGCATCAGACCGCCATTGAAAGTCAGGGCACCCAGATACATCGTATCATAACTGGCGTCGACGATTCCTCCATTGATAGTCATCGGGATGCCCGCACCCGTAGCGCCGACCGCATCGCTCATCGTCTGCGTGAAGAGTCCGGCAGCCTGAACAGTGATGCGGGAAGGATTGATTAGGGCATGATATTGAGCTGCCCGTAAAGTGCCGTCCTCGACCACGACCGTGCCCGTAAAGTTGTCGTTAAAGTAGGTCAGGTCGGTAACCCCGCTGCCAATCTGCTTGAACTCACCGGCTCCCTTAATCTCGTTGAAGAGATTGAAAGGCGAACTCAGTGAATCGCTGCGGTTGACGCTGAACGTCGCGCCGAGCGAGATGTCGACATATGGGGCGTTACCAATATTGCCGGCAGTTACGCCTGCCCCCGCCTGCAAGGTGCCTTTCTTGACGTTGATGGGACCAAAGAAACCAGAAGTCTGGCTATCACCTGTGAGGATGGTCTTACCGCCGAGTCCATCCTGATTGAATGTACCGCTGCCGGCCAAGGGGTTCACGAAGATGAGTTCATTCGTGCGGACGACATCGACCGAAGCAAGGGAGCTGATATCGACAACGCCCAAGCCGAACGAACCATTACCGGCGAGTTCGATGATGCCGGCTTGGATTGAGGTAAGGCCGGAATGGATGCTATCACCGGTCAAGGTAAGCTTACCTGGGCCGACTTTCGTGACGGCTAAGAGGCTCAGAGGTGTCGCGCGGTTCTGAGCGTTGTCCGCAAAGGCGCCCCCAAAGGTGTAGGAATCATCCGCCTGGGTCGCCGCGGCATTACCGAGTGTCAAGGTGATCAAAGCGTTCGCGGAATTGGTCACGAAACCGTTGCCAGCCAACTTATAACTCGTCTGGTCAAAGCCGTTGAGGTCGTAACCGGCACCAGCATCCACCGTCAGAAGCGATGAAGCGGAAAGCAGACTGCCGACACCTTGGCGAAGCAAGCCGCCCGAGACACAGAGGCCGGCTCCGTTAAGGGAGTTGCTGGCTGAGTTAAGGATTAAAGTCCCTTTCCCTGCCTTGACCAAAGCGTTGCCAGAAGCGCTGGCCGTACTGACTACGGCACCCGAAATCGTCGCGGTGACCGCGGCGCTATCAACGCTGATGGTACGCGTCGACGAACCCAAGGTCACCGTACCGGTCAGCTTCAGGTTATTCACTTCGTTCGTGCCGCCGAAACTGAAGTCACCATTGACCGTGACAGGATTGGACAAGACGCGGACCGGAGAATTACTCAGGATCGAAGTATTGTTGCCGATGATCAAGCTACCCAAGCCCACGGGACCAGCCGTGATGGTGGAACCGCTCAGCGTCGCGTTGGCCCCGAGCAAGAGACTGCCGCCGGCCAAGGTGAAGTTGGAAGAGAAGGTATTAGTACCGCTCAAGGCCAAGAGACCATCTCCCGTCTTAGTCAGCGACGTCATCGAGGCGTGCTGCGTGATGGTTGCGCTGATATGCAAACCCGTCGGAGCGAGTCCGGCATTCACCAAGATACTGGGATTAGCATTACTGAACTGCAGGACAGCCAAGGTCGCAGAGCCGGCAGAGATAACCGGCGTCGTTCCAAAACTGTTATTAGTCGCCGTGATCGGCGTCGCCGAGCTCAGGACCAAAGTAGCCGTATTGACCGTAGGAGTCCCCAGATTAACCGTCGGCGTGGCGGAGCCGCCTTCGTTATTAAAGGTCAAACTGGCAAGGGTCTGCGTGGGGCCCGTGCTGTAGTTGGGGAAAGTCAGCGTACCGCCCCCATTGATCGCGATGTTTGAGGTAGTTGCGATCTGATCGGCCACGGTAGCACTCATCGTCACCGTGGCGTTAGTAATTGTCAGGTTGCCAGGGATAGCCCGGAAGCCGGTAGCCGCGTTAAGGTTCAACGTGCCGCCGTTGGCAAAGGTTCCACCAGAATAAGTGTTCGAGGCGAATTGCGGAGCCAAAGAAAGCGTCTGCGGGCCGTTCGAAACAACCGAACTCGTGCCGATGATTGCTGGCTGAATCGCCGTCGTATTCTGATTGATATAGAAATAAAGGTCGCCGCCAGCGGGTCCGGACAAGGTATTGGTGGCATCCGTCGCCGCCAAAGTCGTGCTAAAACCAGCATTCTGAATGATACCTATACCGAGAGCGACGGTGGCGGTCGTCGGGAAGGTGATGGTCTGATTGGCCGTGGGCCCGAAGCGCCAGGAATAGGCCACCGTGGCACCGGCGGCGAGCGTACGAGTCGTCGTAACATCGTTGTAATTACCCGTTGCCGAAGTGGTAGACGCGCCACCAGTGGCGGCGCTCACGTCGGTGCCGGTATAACCGACGGCGGTGAAACCACCGTAACTTGCCCCGAGGTCGCTGATGCCGAAAGTAGAGGCGTAGGTCGCAAAACTCGATCCGTTGGTGACCGCCCAGCCGCCGATAAGATTATTGGTCAAGACGGGGGTCGCACCATTCACCTGTGTCAGGAAAATATTGCTATTCGCGCTCAAGCCTTGGCCGCTTAAGGTACCGAAACCTGCCGAGTTATTGGTCGAAAAGCCGTTGAAATTAACGCCGCTGTGGTTCGAACTATTCCGAATCAGATTACCAATCGAGAGCTTCACGGTGCTGCCCTCGTTGGCGTAAGGGAGGGTATTGATGGTATTATTGCCACCGGTGACGGTGACGGCATCAAGGCCGACCACCGTATCGGCAGAACCCGCACCGTTGATGGTGAAGGTACCGCCTTGCAAAGTGACCGCATTAGCCGCCGCCACCCGGGTTGGGGTAAGATTGCCCGAAGGGTTGAGCCCGTAGTTATCCCAATTCAGCGTACCATAATAGAGATTCAAGCCAGCCGTGCTGCTAATCGAACCGGAATCTCGCAACTGCAGGATGCCGCCGCGGACGGTGGTCGTACCCGTGTAAGTGTTCGCGTTCGTCAAAGTCGCCGTATTCGTGCCAGCGCGGGTGAAGTTAATATTTCCAGAGATAACCCCGCCGAAGGTGGCCGAAGCGACGGCCGTGGAAGTCGTCAGCTCAGCGACAGAAGAGAGATTGCTGTTGGTGATCGTACCACCGGCGCCGGGAAGCGGATTACTTGAGGCTAAGATACCGATGGCCTGATTGTTACCCAAAAGGTCGATCTTGGCGTTGGTGCCGTTGATATAAACGGGGGCAAGTGCCGGCGCTACCGCCGTCGGAATCACGGCCAGCGTATTAGCCGAACCCGAATTCAGATTCAGAGTACCCCCGTTGACGACGGTTGAAGTCACTGGCGGGACGAACGTCAAGGAAGTCGCCGCCTGGGCCGTAACTCCGGTGCCGGTGCCGCTGAGCTGGAATTGAGTACCATTCAGAATCGCCAGAATGGTCCGACCGGTCGGGATACCCGTGCCTGCGACCGTTGAGCCGACCACCAAATCAGCCGTGGAGGTGACCGTGACAACATCGCTACCTAAAGTGGTCGTCGAAGACGGAACGATGAACGATACGTTCGAAGAGTAGAGCGCGGCCTGGTTCAGATTCAAGATCCCGTCGTCAGCCTTGATCAAGCCGAGCTTACCGCCCAGACCGAGGTTACCTTTAAAGTTGAGCGTCGCACCGTAAAGGACGTGCAGTACCGGCGTGGCGATACCTCCGGCCGTCAACGTACCGAGGTTAAAATCAACCGTGAGTCCGGCTTGGACCAGGAGGGCCGAAGCGCCGGTCAAATTGGCGGACTGCAGATTACCGCCGGGGCCGTATAAGCCGAAGACCGCGGAACTGAGGGCGGAGTTGAGCTGGGTATTGGCCGTGAACGTCAGGGTATTCAACGCGACATCAGCGAAGAGAGCCTGGGCCGAAGCCACGCCGGCGTTCTCCGTGGCAGCCCAAGAAGTGGGCGTCCAATTAAGTTCACCGGCTTCGACGAGTCCCGTGGAACTCATGCCCAAAGCACGCCATTTCAGGGTGGCGCTATCTTGGACGAGGAAGCCCGTACCATAACCGGAGACCGCGGCATCGGCCAAAATATCGCCGCGGACGGACATGTTCGAAGACGCGTTGGATCCTCCGCCTTGAAGTGCCGCTTGGGTATAATTAGCATTCGTGATGGTGAGGGTCGCGACCCCGTTGGCCGCGGCCGCACCCGTCAGGCCACCGATCACCAGTGAGCCGGTATTCGCACCCGCAACGAGGCTAGGCGACGCGGTGTTGATACCGTTGCCGGCAGCCAAGGTCGTGATGGTAAAGTTAAGCTGACGATTGGCGTTCGCATTCAATTCGATACGACCGCCGCCGCTCTGGACATTCAGATTAGCCACCGTTTCCGAAGTTGCGACGGACGTATTGCCCGTGACAACCAATTTGCCGCCCTGCAGGTAAAGATTACCGACATCGCCGGACCCACCGAGGCCCAGACGGTTATTCACGTTGCCCGACGAATTATCGAGATTCAGGATGCCGTTATTATTGACCGCAAAACTTGCCCGTGCCGAAGTTGTCGCCACGAAAGCCCGGCCGACTCCACTATAGGTGATGGCGCCGCCGCTGACGGAAATCAGGCCGTAGTTGGCGTTACTGTCTTGGGCGCGGTCCAAAGTCATCGTCCCTGTGCCCACCTTGGTCAATGCCCAGGATGAGGCGTCATTAAAGCGCATGAACCGACCGGAGAACGTCGTGCTATCATTATTGAAACCGACCTGGAGAATCGGAGTATTCGCCGTGGTGCTGACGGGACTGGAGAAAATATCGCCGCTACCGGCGAGCGAACCCCAGGTTGTCGCCAAGTTATTGAGGTCAAAGCGCGTGCCCGCATCCAAAGTGAGGTGAGAGAAGCGCGAGCCAGCGTTGGCCACGCCGGTCTTGATGCCACCAAACTTGACATTAAAGTCACCGGTGATGGCGGTCTGGGCGCCCAGCTGCAAAACGCCGGTGCCGGTCTTATTGATTCCACCTGTTGAATTAACGATCCCTTGGATGATGAGACTGGCCCGGAGAGGTTCGACGTCCGTCACGCCGTTCACGTTGATTGAATCCACTTCAATCGTGTTCAAGGAAGTGCCGAAATCATAACGACCTTCCATCGTGCTGAACGTAGTCACATTGGATGATGTCGCTTTTACTCCTTGGGTACCGATGGATAGGACCCCCGTCGAGCCGAGGCCCGTGGCAGAAGTCGTGGCGAAAGAACGAATTAGCGGCGTCGTCGTGCCGTTACCGAGATTATTAAAGGTCAGACCTTCCTGGGTATTATTTCCGTAATAATACAGAATGCCGCCGCCATTGACCGTGACGATATTGCCAGTGGCCACAACGCCCGCACGAGCCGAGGTGAAGGTGGCATTATTGATGACCAAGCCCTTGGTGATGTCCGTGGCCAGTGGGATGTTGCCGGTGGCTGCGAC
>DKND01000022.1:0-8297 GCA_002470605.1 Opitutia bacterium UBA7397 | reverse complement strand
CCGCTCTTCACCAGACCGATATTACCGGAGATGACCGCGTTGATTGTCGGGCCGGCAGAGCCTTGCGCATAGACGAAAAGCTCGGATTGACTCGAAGTCAGGAAGCCTTGACCGACCACGCTACCGATCGTCCAACTATTATTATTGAAGCTCAGGATGCCCCCCGAATTGATGGTCAAAGTGGTACTCGGGGTGATCGTGACCGCAATGCCAGCCACGTTTGCAGTATTTAAACTATTCACGGTCGTATTCGCCGTGATTGCATGCGTACCGGTAGCCAGCTTGATATTGGCCGTTGAAGCGGTGGCATTGGATAACGTCGTGCCCGTATAGGCCGTGAAGCCGGTCTGACCGAGATACCCCATACCCAAGGTGGGAGAATAAGTGGCGAATTCGCTCGGATTACCCGTGTAATCGAAAATCGCCCAGCCGCCGATGATGCCATTGATCAAACCTGCTCCCACCGAACCCGTGGAGACACCATTAATCTCAGAGGTATAGATTTTAGGGGTCACCGAGCCAACGGGTACCGCCTTGAACACGACCGTACCCTGCCCGGTCGTACGGTTGATACCGGCCAGGTTTAAAGTCGCCGAGATACCAGCAGCTGCCGGTGCCGTCGGGGTGATGAATGTATTCCCTTCGGCAAAGGTCACCTGACCTAAGGTCTCGGAAGAATTCGTGTTGGCCCGAGCCAGGAAGTTCAACGTGGCCCCACGCAAGGTCAGCGGTGCGCTGTCATTGATCCGGTTGTTCAGATTCTGCGTACCCGTGTTATCCAGATTCAACGTGGCGTAACTTAGATCGACACCCGTCGTACCGGTGAAGGCCGCGGCACCGGTCAAAGTCGTCGTGTTACCGTTCAATAATGTGAGTCCGGTGAAATTACTGGAATTATTAAGGGTAAAGGTACTTAAGCCGGAGCGGGCGAAGTTAATGTTACCCTGGAAGGTCCCCGAGAAAGCGCGGGCCGCATCCAGATTCATGATGAAGTTACCGCGGGAACCTCCCAGACTAGTCACGATGCTACCCGCACCGACCGCGGGTGAGTCGTTCCAGAACCCGTAGACTTGTTGCGAATTACCGTTCAGATCCCATGTCCCGCCCATCGCCGCAAAGTAGTTATTGGGTTGGAGGGCATTTTTCACGCCAGCTCCCATTTTCAAAGTACCCTGATTGAGGACAAACTGACCGCTCAGCGAATTCGGGCTCAAACCGGTCAAGCCATTGATTGTCGAGGTCACTGGAGCCAAAGTCAGCGTACCTGCACCCGCCTTCACCGTGCTGATGGTTGTGCTTGCCTGGCTGACACCGCCGTTCATGGACGAATTGATTGTGAGGTTACCGATCGCCCAGATATTCAGCGGCGAATAAGTACTTAGCTGGCTGATGACGCCGCCCGTGATGACGCTGTCGCTACCGGAGCGAACGAGGATACCACCGCTCGAGAGGTTGAAATTAACGCCGGCGGCCAAACTCAAGCCGGCGTTTTCCTGCATCGTCAGCGAGTTGATCAGGACGTTGGCATTAACGGCCAGAGCCGAACCGGCGACGCTGGTCAGCTCGATATTGTCGCTCGCCGTGACCGCATTACGGGAGTACTCGGTGGAATCCAAGAAACGGATGATTGAGGTCGAGGTGGTAGCGGCGGCGGCCGCGCTGGCCGTGGCAAAAGAGACGACGGCGGCGCCACCATCGGAGGCGGTCTTGGTGGTATCGACCAAAGCCCAAGGCAAGATAGCCTTATTCGTCGTACCCGTCGCTCCCGTCTGACCATTGAAAGTGAAGCCCGCAACGTCGGCGACGATCATCGCTACACCTGGTCCGGCAGGATAGCCGATATAGGAGCCGCGGAACACTACCGATGCCCCAGTCCCGGCCGTCGTCTGCGCGGGAGCCACATTATTCGGCGCCGCCGAGAAATATAAGTTCGTCTGCGAACCGGACCCGTAAACATTGCCGGAAGTGACGGTAATCACCGAGTAGCCACGCGAGAAGGTCGGTGCGGCGAAACGCTCGGACGTGAGCGAGATTACGTTACCGAGCAGGTTAAAATTACCGCCGCGGAAGGTGATGCCGAATGAAGTCGCCGTCGTCCCTCCGCCGAATCGGCCAGAGCTGGAAACATTGGCGGAATTATCCTCCGTCAAGGTCGAACCCGTATCCAAGTAAATCGCCTGTCTCCAAGAACTCGTCGAATCAAAGCGCGTGATACCGCCTCGTAACGTCAATACGCCAGTAGGAACCAGCGGGCTTGAGTTCAGGCTGTTGATAGTGAGCGTCCCAGCGCCATCCTTTGTCAGGCTCGTGGCGTTGAAGGCAGTACCCAAGGTGATATTTCCCGCTCCGCCTAAGGTGAGATTAAACGCCCCACCCAATGCCGTACCACTATTCAAGGTCAGGGTTCCGGCGTCGGAATTGATTCGCGCATCGCTCGCCAAGGTGATCGCGCCGCCGAAGGAATTATTATTGGCGATACTTTCAAGTGCGCCTTCGCCATTCAACCCGGCGCCGTTTAAGGTTAGGGCTTCCGCGCCGATTGTGATACCACCCTGAAGCTGCAAGGACGCGTAGTTAGCGACCGTCGTGCCCCCTGCCGTCGTACCCAAGGCAGTGGCACTCCGGATATTCAACGCACCCAAACTGATCGTAGTGACGCCGGCATAAGCATTGGCTCCGCCGAGAACCAACGTACCTGCACCGTCCTTGATCAACGAGCCGGTTGCGGCGGTGTCCAAAATATTAGCGGTAATAGTCAGTTCGGCACCGGCACCGTTAGAACTCTGACCCACGGTCAGCGTCCGGGCTATACCGTTCAACTCCAAGTTGGCACCACTGCCGGTGATGCTGGCGGGCAACGGATTACCCGTGGCAAGATAAGAAATATTTCCACCCAAGGTCAGCGTACCGGAGGAACCCAGGGCGATGAGGCTTTGCGAGCTGCTGGTCGCGCTGGCACCGCCGAAGGAGATGCCGTTGAACGTCTGGCTGTTACCATTCAGATTCAAGGTCGCCGACGAACCCGCATTACCCAGACTGATGGCCGCAGTGGGCAGGCCGTTGCTGACGCCGACCGAAAGCGTACCACCATAGATGGTCACCGAACTCGTATTGGCGTTACCCCCCACCAGCGACAACGTGCCCGCATTGACGACGGTGGCGCCGGTGTAAGATGCCACGGTGGAAACCGTGACCGTTCCGGCCCCGGACTTGGTAAGCGAGAAACCAGAACCATCTAGGCCGCCGCTTACGCTCAAAGACTGGCCCGCGTCCGTGACATTCCAGGTCTGATTCGCCGCCAACGTGAGCGGTGCGGAGATGGTTGTGATTGTCGAAGACGCGTTAGTCTGAATATCGATACCACTAGCACCAACCGACAGCGTGCCATCAATACTACCTGGAGCGATAGTGACATTGCCGGTAGAAGGTGTGTTAGAAACAAAACGCAGACCTTTGATAGCATAAGGCTGATCAAGCGTCGTGGAGACGTTCGCCGCCGTATCGGTGCCAAAAATCACATCGATATTTAAGCCAGGCGTCGCGCCAGCTTCCGTCGTTCCGGAATTATTCAGTTTCCAATTCGAGGCGCCGGCATTGAAACTTGCCCACGAGCCGTTGACGCCGCCGTGCCAATAGTAAGGACCAGATGCCGCCGTACCCAAGGAAAGATAAAGTTTACCAGGGGTTGAATTATCCAAGCTATAACTGAAACCAGATGGAACGCTGCCGATGGTAAAGCCCGTCAAGGTGGTCGGCGTGGTATTGGTCGCATCCAGCAACAGGTAACTCGTGCCGGCCACCAGAGGTGTCAGCGTGCGGGCATTGATGACGCCGCCGCCGAGGCCGACCGTGAGGGTGCCCGTCCCAGACAAGACGAGGCTATCGCTGGTCGTACCGCTAAACTGGAAGCCCAAGATACCGGCGGTCGTCGCACCCCCGATGACTAGGTTGGTATTAGCATGCAACGTGGCCGCGGCGATCACGCCGTCGGCATACAAATTCAGTTCGCCGATGCCGTTGGCGCCGACGTTGATAACGGAAGTCAGGCTATTCGCGAGCGAAGTTGGCGTCACGCTCAGCGCGCCACCGTTCACCGTCGTGGCTCCCGTGTAGGTATTATCAGCCTTTAGCGTCAGGGTGCCCGCACCGTCCTTGACCAGACTGGAAGTCCCGATCGACGAATTGATAAGAGTGTTGCTCACTCCCCCTACCGTCAGGACATAAGCACCGGAAATAGGCGAAGAGCCCACCAACGCGCCCAGTGTCAACGTGCCGGCGTCGGAGTTGATCCGGGCATCCGCCGCCAAAGTAATTGGACCGTTAAATTGGTTGGCACCGCTGACACTCCGAAGAGCACCAACGTTACCCGTATTTCCCGAACCGCTAAGGGTTAACGGCTCGCTTGAAATCGTGACTCCACCTTGGAGCTGCAAGCTGGCGCCATCTTTCACCTCGGTACCGGAACCGGACGCTCCGAGGCTCAAAGCATTGGACACCGTGATCGCACCGGCGTTGACGGTCGTCGTACCAGCGTAATCATTCGCGCCGGACAAGACCAAAGTACCTGAACCAGATTTGGTGACCCCACCGCCAGTCAACGCATCCGACAGTTTAGCCGAGACCGTCAATTCCTGTCCGGCGGCATTGGTGCTGAGGGCGATATCGAAGTTACGAAGGGCCCCATTCAGATCGATCAGGGAGGTGCCGCTGCCGGAAATAGTGGCTCCCAGCGGATTACCCGTGGCGTCGTAAGTGATATCGCCATTAAAGGACAATGATCCGGATGCGCCTAACGACACCGTCGCACGCGAAGTGCTGGTGGCGCTGGCTCCGCCGAGGATCAGGCCATTGAGCGACTGATTAAAACCATTGAAATCAAGGATCGCCTGGGCGCTGCTGTTGGCCACGACTGGCGCACGCGCCGGCAAGGCGTTATTGGCGCCCAGCTTGAGCGTGCCGTTATTGACGCTGGTCAGGCCGGTATAGGTATTGCTTGAGCCGGAGAGAACCCAGGTTCCGGTTCCAGTTTTGGTCACCGAGGTCGCCCCGGTATTATCGGAGATTGTCGGCGTGAAAGTATTATTTCCGCTATTCGTACCCGTCAGGGTCAATGTGCGGGCCGCCGTGCTGGTCGAGGCCGAACCGCCTTCGGGCGTGGTACCGATGAAGCCAAGTGAACCCGTACCGGTGAAGCTCATCGTGCCCGAGCCAGTGCCAGAGGCGTCCAGCGTCGCACCGTTTGCACCCAGGCTGAATAGTCGGTTGGTCGTCTGAGCCGTGCTGCCAGCATAGCGCAACGTACCGTTATCCAGGACCAAATTCGTCGCAGTCGCAGCGGCGGCACCGATACTGCTGTTCGCGCCAGCATCGCCTAAAGATGCGACCGTTAGGATATTTCCGTTACCGATTTCGGTGCGAAGCGTATAGGTATTGGCCGTGCTGCTGATGGTCGTGGACCCGGAATTCTGCGACCAGAAGCCCATCGTGCCGGTTGTCGAAGTATCGTTGATCGAACCAGCGGCGCCGAAAGTGAAGTCGCCCCCACCGACCAGGATAAGATAACGTAAGGTGCTGCTAGCCGTGACCGCTCCATTCACCGCCAAGGAAGAGCTCGTATCCGCCCGCAAGGTCGTCGAGCCGCCGCCGCCCTGCAGGGTCATCCCGCCAGTGAGGGTATTCGCACCCGACAGAGTCCGGATCAGGCCCGTGGAAATACCGTCCGAGCCGGCACCCGTCGTGATGAAACTCGAGTTTCCTAAAGAAACTCCACCCGAAAGCTGGAGCTGCACTTTGCTCGGCGTACCACCCGTGGTGCCAAAGGTTAAAGTCGCCGCACCCGTACCTAATGCGTTGTTAGTCGTCGCAATGATGAGGCCTGAATTGGCGGCTGAGCCAGTCGCATTCAGTGTTACCGCACCGGAGAAACCGCTACCCGAACCATTCAACGTCAAGGTTCCGCTACCCGTTTTTGTAAGCGTACCCGAACCAGAGAGCGTGCCGTTGAACGTAGTGTTACCGGAAGTCGAAATCACCAAGGGACCGGTACTTAACACCAAGTTACCATTTGCGGTCACAACGGCTGCGCCAGAAATAGCGAGCCCACCCGATCCCGTCGTAATCGTGGTTGCTCCCACCGTGGCGCCAAAGCGCGTGGTACCGGTTCCAGAAATAACCATGCCGCCACCTCCTCCGCTCGCGGTAACATTCGCATTCAAATAATTCGTGGAGGAACCGGAAATTTGAACTCCGTTAGTGGTCGAGGAGGAGGTGATCGCACCATTCAGGGTGGTCGTGCCCGTACCATTCAAGATCAGGGCGCTGGTACCGACGCTGATAGTATTGGCAATCGTCACGATGCCGTCCCCAGAGACGGATAAGTTCGCATTACCCAGCGTAATCGAGGTTCCGGTAAACGTAAAATTACCCGCGCCGAAAAGTCCCAACGAAAGACTCGTCGACGGGGCAACAATCGGAAGATTACCAGCGATCGTCAAAGTACCGCTATCGGACTGGAAGGTGGTGTTGGCATTCGAGAGGCCGGCCAAGGTGACGCTATTGTCACCGGATACATTGACCAAAGCCAAGGCGCCACCGAGCGAACTGATGCGGCTGGCCAAAGCGATCGAGCCCGTGGCTGGATTCAAGCGCAAGGAACCACCGGCCGAGATTGTGATGAGAGGCGTCGTTCCGAGGGAATTTGCACCGCGCATTTCAATCGAACCCCCGGCCCCGATCGTCACACTGCCGGTAAAGGTATTATCATTGGCGATCGTTAGTCGACCGCTTCCACTTTTGGTGATGCCGGTCGCGCCTTTGATCGCCCCCGCACCCTGGAAAACGTAATCCGTGAGACCAGAAACCGTGACCGACGAAGGCGTGACATCGCTCGGGATGTTGACCGTATAATTCGTGGCTGTCCCATCGAACAGGACTCCCATGGTGTCGTAGAAATTGAAGCCAGAACCAAAAGAAGTTTTCCAGTTCGTGTTGGCGGTCGCACCTGCATCCCAAATCGTGCCAACTCCATCTCCCGCCCAAGTAAGCGTATTGGTCGTAACTAAGTCGACCGAGCCGGTATTATTCGCCAATTGGACGAAATAACGGTTATTGGAACTATCATAGACCGTGGAAGCCGTGAGGCTCAGATTATTGAAGCTGCCGCCCAAGGTGCCGGCATAGGTGATGAGATTATAAGTGCCGCCGGTGAAGCCGGCCAAGGTCGTGGTATCGAGCGTGATCACGCCGCCATTGGCGGTAAATCCATTGGTGCCCGTGACGGCGGTCTTATCACTGCTGCTGGTATTGGCACCGAGTTGGTAGCTGAGTTTGCTGCCGGAAGATAAGGTGAGGCCGCCGAGCGTGAGCGTTCCGGCCGTAACCGTGCTACCTGGACTCAAAGTCACACCCGAACCGAGCGTAGCCGCACCGGAAATCGTGCCCGTGCCGCTCAAGACGGTGGAAGAACCGGTGAGACTGACGTCTCCCGTGCCCGTAGCCGAACCGGTGACGTTGCTGACATTGAGCGTACCCGCGCTGACGGTCGTACCACCCGTATAACCGTTACCACCACTCAGATCGAGCTTACCGTTGCCCGTCTTGGTCAAAGTGCCGGCTTGCGCGCCGTCATTGACCGTACCGCTGACCGCAAGGGTCTTACCGGAATCAACTATGATCTGCGACACATAGCTACCGAGCGTGAAGTTGCGGGTCGTGGTGATATCCGCCGTGGCCTGCAGGGTGATATCATTGAGGGCCGCGGCGCCGGACTGAGCACCGAGCGAAGTGTTGGTGTTAATCTTCACCGTGCCGCCACCGGAAAGAACGGAACCGCCCAAGAAGGTGTTCGGATTAAGCGTGTCGTTGAGGACGAGGATGCCCGCAACATTGGCGTTAAGTTTGCCAGATCCGGAAACCAGCGTACTGCCAGAATTGGTGAGGGTGAAGGTATCACCCGAAGCGACCGTTAGAGCGCTGGCCGCATTACCGAGGATGAAGTTCTTTCCAGAATACAAAAGCGAGGTCGTGGCCTGGAGCGTCGCGGCGTTGATCGTGACACTGCCGGTGCCGAGCGCCGTGAGCGACGCGACCCGGACGGTGCCGCCACCGGAGAGGACAGAGCCGCCGATGAAGTCGTTGGCCGAGACGGAGTCGTTGAGGACGAGCACCCCTGCCCCGCTGGCATTGAGGTTACCCGTGCCGGTGATTTTACCAGAAATCGTGAGCGTCTGGCCGCTGTCGACCGATATCGCGGAAGCGACGTTACCGACGGTCAGCAGGCGGGCATCGGTGAAGGTGCC
>DKND01000045.1:30951-49949 GCA_002470605.1 Opitutia bacterium UBA7397 | reverse complement strand
AGGCCGATTTGCACGTTTGCACATAGGATAGCACGTGGTGCTGTCCCACCCCCACCCCTCACTTGCCTCCCCTCATCCCTCCCTCTATATCTTCACCTATATCTCCACCCATGCGCGCCCTGCTTCTGCTGCTACTCACAGCCACTCTTTCGGCCGCCGAATTAAAAGTCGGCGATATCGCTCCGACCACCCGCCCCGAAGCGATGATCACAGGCGAAGCGGTCCAAGCTTTTAAGAAAGGCGAAATCTATGTCTTCGAATGCTGGGCGAGTTGGTGCGGCCCTTGCGTGGCCACAATCCCACATCTCAATCAGCTCCACCAACAGTTTCAGAAAAAAGGCGTGGTGATCATGGGCGTCAATGTCTGGGAAGGTGAACGCAACGCCGAGGCCGCGCAAAAGGCCCGCGACTTCGTCAATGCCCAAGGCGCCAAGATGTCCTACCGCACGGCGCTCGGCGGTAAGGCCTTCATCAAAGACTGGCTCGAAGCCGCTGGCATCGACAGCATTCCCCATGCTTTCGTAATCGCCGAAGGCAAAGTTGCCTGGATCGGACATCCCGCCGAACTCAACGACGAGATGCTCGGCGATATCATCACGGGGACCTATGCCCCGAAAGCGAATCGTAAGGCCGGCCCGACCCAAGATGCGGAAATGGAACGACAACAGGCCAAGCTTGATAAGCTGGCCTCGGCGATGATGCGCAAAGATTGGGATGCGGCGGAAAAAGCCCTGCCCATCGCGGCCGCCGTCCTTCCTCCCGAAGAACGTCAGGATCTCCTGAATTCCGTCGGGGCCCAAATTGCTCTAGCCAGAGGCGACCCCACCAAGGCTTACGCGCAAATCGCCAAGTTGGCCGAAGAAGAAAAAGATGATGCCGAAACCCAGAATGAACTCGCCTGGGATCTAGTCACGAATCCGCTCTACCTCAAGAAGCCCGACCTCGCCCTCGCCGAACGCTGCGCCGAACGTGCCGTGAAATTAAGCCAAGAAAAAGAAGGCGATAAGCTGGATACGCTCGCCCGCGTCCGCTGGTTGCAAGGCCGCAAGGCCGACGCCATCAAGCTGCAAGAGAAAGCCGTCACGCGCGCCAATAGCCCAGACCTCCGCGTCGCACTCCAAAAGACCCTCAACGCCCTCAATCAAGGGATTTTACCCAAGGCTAATCTCCCCGAAGACGAAGAAAAATGAGCCTCCCGAGCCGCCGCGATTTTATCGCCCGAACCTCCCTCGCCGCCCTCGGCGCCAGTCTGTTCTCCGGCTGCGTCTCTTCCGCCCGCCCCGCGACCGCGACCGTCCGGGCCATCACGCGCGGCCCTAAATTCCACTGGCGCGGCTATTACGATAAGTTTCTTTTCTCCGCCGACGACCGCTTCGTACTCGCCAACGAGACGAGCTTCGAAGGTCGCTCACCAACGAAGGAAGATTCCATCCGCGTCGGGATGGTCGATACGCAGGATCATGATCGCTGGATCGATCTCGGCGGCTCCAACGCTTGGAACTGGCAGCAAGGCTGCATGTTGCAATGGATCCCAGGGTCCACGAACGAGGTCGCCTGGAACGATCGCGCAGGCGAGCATTTCGTTACCCGCATCCTCGATGTGAAGTCGGGCCGCACTCGCACACTGCCCCACCCGTTCTACACTTTCAGCCCCGATGGCCAGACGGCCTTCGCGCCCGACTTCGCCCGCCTCGACGTGACCCGCCCCGGTTACGGCTACGCCACGGGTGCCGAGCGCGATCCATGGAAACTGGTCCGCGCGCCCGAAGACACGGGCATCTGGCGCATGGATGTCGCCACCGGCGCTCGGCGCCTGCTTTTCTCGGTCGCCGCCGCGGCGAAGCTGCCGTTCACGGGCCCGGCGGCCGCGGCCTTCAAGCCCGACGCGGTCCACTGGTTCAATCACCTGCTCTGCAATACCGACGGCACTCGCTTATTTTTCTTACACCGCTGGAAAAATCCCGGCGAGAAAACCGCCTTCCATACCCGTGCGCTGACGATCGACGTCAACGGCGGCAAGGTTCACGTGATGGATCCCAACGGTGGGACTTCCCACTTCGTCTGGCGCGACGCCCAACACATCTTCGCCTTCGCTTTCCACCCTTCGCACGGCGAGCGTTTCTACCTGTTCAAGGATCTCAGCGATGAGATCGAAGTCGTCGGCCCGACCGCGATGCCGGCCAACGGCCATAATACCTACCTGCCGAACACGGATAACGCATGGGTCCTGAATGATACTTACCCGCAGGGCAAGGAACGCCTGCAGAATCCTTATATTTATCATATCCCGACGGATCGGCGCGTGCCCATCGGCAGCTTCCCCGCTCCGCCCGCCTATACGGGCGAATGGCGCTGCGACACCCACCCTTCGGCCAGCCGCAGCGGACGCCAGGTATGCTTCGACTCCGCCCATGCCGGCGGCCGCCAAGTCTACATCGCCGACATCGCCGGGCTGCTCGGTTGAGCCGTTGCCGTTCTGTCACTCAATCGCGCTTCCCATCGGTTCGCGACCAGCCCATAGTGACCGCCCCCGACGATGGCCACCCGCAGCGCACTTGAACGATCCCGCTCCGCCCTGCACCTGCGGTTGCTCGCCGCGCAGCGCCGCTTGGTCACGAAAAAACAGTCCGCGGTGATCCTGCTCGGCGGTAATGACCGTCTCGCCGCCTCCGAACTCGCCAATCAGTTGACGGAGTGGTTCGACTCGCGCTCGGTCCACATTTGTGCCCCGCTGCCGCACGCGAAGGAAAATAACGGCCACCCTTTTCTCTGGCCCTACTGGCAAAAAATGCCGGCGAAAGGCCACCTCACCATCGTGGTGGGAGATTGGCTCACCCACACAGTTGTCGCCGCTGCCTCTGATCAGATTTCCGGCGAAGCCCTCCGCCTCCGGCTGAAGTCGCTGCGTCAGTTCGAAGAGTTGCTCGCCGCCGACGGCACTTCGGTGGTCAAGGTCTGGATTGAATCGCCGGAGAAACTTCTCCGTAAACGTCTGCGCGAAGCCGAAGACACCGATGCCGAAGGTTGGGTGGTTACCGATCAAGACCTGCTGCTGACAAAAGCTTCCGTCCATAAGAAAGCCCGCGAACTCCGCGTCCAAGGCAGCGGTAAGAATCTACCTTGGAAAGTAATTCTGTCGGCCGCCGAAACCAAACAACGCGATTTACATGCCGGCCAGGTCATCGCCGACCAGCTCGCCCAAGTTTCGCGCCGGCGCGCCGCCAACCCGGCAAAGAAGCCCAGCAGTCGCCCCCGCGGCCTGCTTGAAAGCGCCACCCCTCACCCGACGCTCGACAAGAAAGGTTACAGTCAACAGATCGCCAAGCTGCAAGCCCGCCTCGGTAGGCTCAGTCGCATCGCTTCACAAAAAGGTATCGCAACCGTTCTCGCTCTCGAAGGACCCGATGCCGCCGGCAAGGGCGGCGCAATCCGGCGACTCTGCGGCATGCTCGACGCGGCCCACTATCAGGTCCACCCGACGCCGGCTCCGACGCCGGAAGAAAAGGCGCGGCACTATCTCTGGCGCTTCTGGAACAAGACCCCCAACGCCGGCCACCTCGCGATCTTCGACCGTTCTTGGTATGGCCGCGTGATGGTCGAACGCGTCGAGGGCTTCGCCAAAGATGCGGAATGGGCCCGCGCCTACGCCGAGATCAATGATTTCGAAGCCCGCCTCGCGGAATCCGGTGCGATCGTGCTCAAGCTCTGGATTAATATTTCCAAGGAAGAACAGCTGAATCGCTTCAAGGCCCGCGAGAGCTCACCGCACAAGCGCCATAAGATGACTTTAGAAGATTACCGTAATCGCCGGAAGTGGGATGATAATATCCGCGCCGCCGAAGACATGATCGCGCGGACCGATACCCCGCACGCGCCTTGGCACGTGATTTCAGGCAATGACAAGCGCTTCGCGCGCGTGGCCGCTCTCAAGGCCGTCTGCCGCGCGCTTTCGGATCGCTTAGACTAAGCCACTCGCGCAACCAGCGCAGATGCGGCCCGGTTAACGCGGCCTGTTCCAGCGTCTCCGTGGCGATCCATTCGAGTTCGATGTCGCTGGTCCAACGCCGCCAAGATCCCGCCGCGGTGGCGACGACATGGAGTCGTTCTTCGTAGGTGATCGTGCCGATGGTGCGCCGCCGTACCAACGTCGGCTCACCGCTCGGCTTAACGCCCAAGGAAACCATCTCGGGGATCTCCGCCATGCCGACGAGTCGCCGCGAATCCGGCCCGTACCGACGGAGTAGCAACTTCCCCGAACGCACCACCAAGGCACGTTCGACGACGGCCGTCTGGCGAGCCTTGCTGACAAACCGCGGTAATTTTTCGGCGTCGCCCTGTCGACGTGCATCACACCATTTCGCCACCGGACATTTCGGGCATTCCGGCGCAGCCTTCCGGCAAACTAAGGCGCCAAGCTCCATNNTCCTTGAGCTGGGCGCGATGACCAGCAAGGCGCGATAACACGCGCACGACGTTGCCATCGACGACCGCGATGGGCTCGGCGTAAGCGATGCTCGCGATGGCCGCGGCCGTATACGGGCCGACGCCTTTGAATTCTTGCCACTCGACGGCGGTACGGGGTGGCACCGGCAAGGCGGCGACTTGCTTGGCCAGTCCGAGCAGATTTCGCGCCCGGGAATAATAGCCGAGTCCCGCCCAGAGTTTAAGCACCGCGGCTTCATCGGCCTTGGCGAGCGCTTTGAAATCAGGCCATTTCTTTACCCACCGTTCGAAATAGGGAATGACGGTCGCAATCTGCGTCTGCTGGCACATGAGCTCAGACACCACGGTCCGATACGCCGTCGGTTTCGACCGCCATGGCATGCTCCGCTGATGCTGGGCAAACCAAGCCAAAAGCGCCCTTCTTAATGCCGGAGCGGCTTGAATCAGGGTTTGTTCGGGGCGGGCCATGGGATGGGGCTGGATTTGATCGCTAACTCGGGTAAGACCTAGAACGCAATGACTCGCAAGGCAAAGCCGGACTCAGACGAAAATCCCAAGAAGGTAGCGATGCACACCGTCAAACTCAATTCCGCCCAGGCCGAAAAGCTGCGCGGCATCCTCGTGGCCAAACGCTGGGTGAGTTTTCCGGTCGATCACTCGGCTTTCGCCTTCAAAGGCGAAAACCTGAACATCGTGCACTACAAATCCGGCAAGTGCGTGATCTCCGGCAAGGGTACTGAGGATTTTGTCAAATTCACCCTCGAGCCCGACGTGACGGGTCAGGCCCTGCTCGGCTACGAAGAAGAAAATAATCCCGAATGGTTCGAGGAACACGCCGGGCTCGACGAATCCGGTAAAGGCGATCTTTTCGGCCCCGTGGTCTCGGCCTGCGTCATCGCTTCCGGCGATGTCATCCGCGCCTGGATCGACTTGGGCATCAAGGATTCCAAAAAGCTCACCGACCCCAAGATCGCCGAGCTCGACCGCGCCATCCGCTCCACGCCTGGCGTCGCGGTGAAGACGACGTTCATGCGCATGGCGAAATATAACGAGCTGCATTCGCGCTTCGGCAAAAACCTGAACCGCCTGCTGGGCTGGATGCATGCGACTTCCTGCGAAGAGGCTCTGAAGAATTACGAAGAAATGAATGGGCGTCGCCCGAAATGGGGCCTGCTCGACCAATTCTCCGAAGAACCAATCGTCCAGAAGGAACTCGCGCGCAAGGGCGTTGAGTTTGACCTACGCATGCGCACGAAAGCGGAATCCGATCCGGTCGTGGCGGCGGCTTCCATCGTCGCGCGCGCGGCGTTCGTCCGCGAACTCGACCGGCTTTCCGCCGACGGCAACATCCACCTGCCCAAAGGCTCCGGCTCCGAGGCCAAGAATGTCGCGATCGAACTGGTCGGCCGGCTCGGTCCCGCGATCCTCGTCAATTTCGCCAAGCTTCACTTCAAGACCGCTTACGAAGCGCGCGGCCTCGAACCGCCCGCCCCCAAGCCTTTCAAGGGCCGCAAAAAAGCGGAATAAGACGTGGCCTCGCTGGCATCATTCGACCGCAAGAAAGGTGCCGACCGTCCAGGTATCGCGGGCGTCGATGAGGCCGGTCGTGGTTCGCTTTGCGGCCCGGTCGTAGCGGGTGCCGTGCTGCTCGACGCGGGCTTTTACGGCGAACCGACATGGTTACGCAAATTGGCCGGGGCCAATGATTCGAAAAGGCTTTCGCCAGAAAAACGTGCCGAGCTTCGCGCCCGTATCGCGGAAATGGAAGCGGAAGGAAAACTGAAGACCGCCTGGGCCACCGGTTCGGTGATGGAAATCTCCGCGCATAATATCCTCGGCGCCACCCGCCTCGCGATGGCTCGCTGCATCGCCAAACTCGCCCAAGGCGCGATCGCCCCGCTCTTCGCCGCCGCTGGCACCGAGGGCGAACTATTCGGACGTTCGGATGCCCGCACCTTCCTTGTGCTGGTCGACGGTCTACCGCTCCGCCCCTTCGCCTGGGCCCATGAATCCGTCAAAGGCGGCGACGGTAAGAGCCTCGCCATCGCTCTAGCTTCGATCATCGCGAAGGTCGAACGCGACCGCATGCTCGTCGCGATGCACGAACGCTATCCGCAATACGGTTTCGCCACGCATAAAGGCTACGGCACGCCTGAACACGTCGACGCCCTCCGCAAACACGGCTCTTGCGCCGAGCATCGCGATCTTTTCGTCCGCACCATCCTCGCCGGCGATGCCCCTCCGCCCGAATCCATGGACGGAGAATTCAGTTTTGAATAAGAGATACATTCCCGGGTGACAGGTGACGGGCACGGGAGCCGGGAGTTCAGGCTCCGGCCGTTCGGGATTCAGCCGCAGGAACCCGAAGCCGATGGCCGAGGGCTAAACAGCCGACTCCTGAATGGCCGATGCCCCAATGGCCGTCACCCGTCACCTGGGATATTGCATCCCCCGCCGCATCCTTTCCGGTCTCCCTTTAAGTTCGTCTCTCTGCCTTAGGTAGGGCTGACCACCCTCGGTCAGCCGCGGTTGAGCGAGGCCGCTCAACCCTACCTCAACACAAACGGATGCGATGTCATCGCATCCCTGCCCGACCCCGCCACCCGCCACCCGAAACTTGCATCCACTTTTGCACCTTTGCACAGGCCGCCGGCCGATTTGCACTTTTGCACTTTCTTCACCCTTGCCCACCGGCCAACTATTCAACCGCTCGCGGTCGCATCTACCAACAACCACGCCCAGGTCGCAGCCACACCGTCTTTCCGGGTATTCAAGCGGTCGTAATCCCGCAACAGGTCGCGCAATTCTCCCGGTGACATCCGCGGATCGCCGGTCACGCCGCTGCGATGCAACGACCGCAGGAAATCCAACGCGCTCGGATAAATTTCTTCCGACTCCAAGACGCCATGCGCATGGACGTCGAACTTCGCGGCTTTTAATAAATTCAACCATTGGGCTTCGTCACGCCAACGCACCGGTCCTTCGCCGATAAGGTCCCTCAGTTCATTGAGGCACGGATCACACGGGACGCCGAGGAGCAGTCGGCCGCCTTCCGGTAACGCGGCATGCCAATGCTTCAAGACCGCCGCCGGATCCGCCGCCCAATGCAAGAGTCCCGTCGAGGCCAAGGCCTTCGCTTTTTCAATGGGGCCAAAGGCATCATGCACTTTCCAATTCGCCGCGGGCACGGCCTCACGTCCGACTTCCACCATGGCAGGCGAGGAATCAGTGGCGTCGACGTTCACGCCCTGCGCAAGCAAAGCCGCCGTCAGAAAACCAGTCCCGGCACCCAGCTCGGTCACGCGCACTCCCCGCCGAAACGGCGCGAACGCAGCCAAGGCTTCGGCGAAGCGCTTCTGCGGGGCGGCATGCGCCTCATAAGTTTCGGCTCGTTCGTGAAAATGCATCAAGGTCAGGCGTTCAGGAATTCGCGAAGGTCGTGTCCCAAGCCTTCTCCAATATGACAACCGAGGATGGCTTGGCAAACGCCCTCCGGATTTAACAAGGTATCTTTCTCCCCGACGTAAGCCTCCCACCCCGTGGGCAAACCTTGGCGGCCAAACGTGACCAGCGAGATGCCCGCGGGCTGAATCAGCACATCCAAGCCCGCCAAGAGGCATTCCAATGCATAGGGCAACTCGGTGCCGATTACCGGGGCGAGTCCCGCTCGCTTCCGGAAATCAGCCAAAGCCGCGGCCGGTTCGGTCTCCAGCCAGCGACGCAGCCACTTGACCTGCGTTTCCGGAATCCGCCCACAGGTCCCATGCTCCGCGCAGAAGGAAGTGAAAGGCGCAAAGAGCAAAACTTTCGTCGGCAACTTTACGCCCCGAGCCCCGGCTTCTAAAATTAAATGCGCCCCGAGCGACCACGCGATGACGGCATCACAACCAACGAGATTTTCCGCCGCACCCATGACCGGCGGATAAATCAGGTGCTCGGCCTCCGGCGCATGCGCCACGGCGATGGCGCGCATTTCTTCTAACGAAACGCCCCACCCTCCAATCCACCCTATCTTCATACGCGGACGCCTTTCAACGCGGCGGTGAAATCAGCGAGTACCTGCGGCATGAGTCCACGACGTAGTGAAATTCGAATTCGCCCCGTACGCACCGGGACGGTGGGCGGGCGGATTGCCGAGACCATGAAACCAGCCGCCCGCAACGCCGTGGCGTATTTTAAGGTGATCTCCGCATCGCCCAAGATGAGCGGGATGATCGGTGAATCGCCCGAGGGCACCGCGAAGCCAGCATCCAATAAGGCGTCACGCCAAGCATGCGACATCGCTTGCAGCTGAATGCGTTCGACCGCGAGGGCTTTGACCCGGCCGATGGCGGCCAACGCCGCGGCCGCACAGGAGGGCGCCAGGTAAGTCGAGTAGACGAATTCGCCGGCGAAATTAATCAGGGCGTCGCGCACTTCCGGGGCATGCGAGAGCACATAAGCTCCCTGCGAGCCGAGGCCTTTGCCGAGCGTGCCCACAACGATGTCAGCCGCCGCGAAAACGCCCTGTTCTTCCTGCAGGCCAGAACCCGTCGCGCCATACCAACCCGTGGCGTGGGCTTCATCGAGCACCCAGCAAAAACCAAAGCGCTGACGCAATGAAGCCAGGCGCTTTAGGTCCGGACTGTCCCCGTCCATGGAATAAACGCTCTCCGTGACCACAAAGATTACCCCCTCCAACGCTGGCTCCTCGTGCAACATGAGTTCGAGCGCATCGAGATCGTTATGCGCGAACCTACGCAACCTCGCTCCCGAGGCCATGATCCCATCCAGCATGCTCGCGTGGACCAAGCGGTCGGCGAGGATGAGGTCGCCCTTCTTCGGCAACCCTCCGAGGACAGCCGAGTTGGCCGCGAAACCGGTGTTCATGACGAGGCCATGCTCGTAGCCCTGCCAGGTCGCGAGGGTCTGCTCTAGCCGCTGGTGTAATTCGGTATAGCCCGTGACGAGCGGCGACGCGGAAGACGAAGCCCCCCATTCGTGCAAGGCCGCGACACCGGCTTCGACGACCGCCGGATCGCGCGAGAGACCCAGATAATCATTATCCGCCAAGTTGACGCGGGCATCAGTCGAGGACCGGGCGCTTAGCTTGCGACGCAGCGTCGAGCCCTCGCGTTGCGCGAGAGACATCCGGAGACGCTGCAGCAAGGCCGCGTTCATTTCGGCAGGAAATGGAAACGGACCGACTTCACCCCAGGACCAGATTCACCTAGCAAGGGAATCCAAGATTCCGCCAGACCCGCGCGATTCGCCGCCGCCACCGCCGCCAAAGGCTTCTTGATCGCATTCAGCCACACGCCCATCGGGCCTTCGTAATGGCGACTGAGATACGCGATCGCCATGCGCGCTTGGTTGATTGCGCCCAGGCGATCTTCCACGACGATAATGACGACGGTCGGGTTGATGGCCGCCGCGAAATCCGCCCAGTCCTTGCCTTTGGGATCGATGGGTACGGCCACTCCGCCGGCGCCTTCGATGATGCGGCACGGCGCATACGGCACCTCGCGATAAAGTTTCAGGAGCGTAGCGAGATCGAGTTTCTTGCCGGCCTTGTTGGCGGCGGCCAAGGGCGCGATCGGCGCGGCGAGCGTCATCAGCGTGTGCGCTTCGGCCCATTTGCCAGCGGCCTTAGGAGCGTCCGCCGCCCGCCCAGCACCCGCACCCGATTCGACAGGCTTGATGACCTGCGTAAATCCATCCCGTGACAGGCGGCGGGCTAGCAGTCCGGCGACGTGGGTCTTACCCACGCCGGTGTCGCTGCCGGTGACGAAGAGGATGGCCATATTATTTGCAACCGCAGCCGCCTTGGCCGCAGGATTCTTCGGTGGCGTTGGCGGCGGCAAATTCTTCGACGTTCGGCCAAGCCGCCGGCTGCGCAGCCGCCGGCGCAATCTCGCCACGATGGATGCGGCGGGCTTCCTCAGGATGCATCGGATGCAGGCCGAGACGTTTCATAAGATTCATATCTTCTTCGATGTCCGGATTGCCGGTGGTCAGCAGTTTCTCGCCGAGGAAGATCGAGTTGGCGCCAGCCAGGTAGCACAACGCCTGGGTCTCATCGTTCATGTTACCGCGACCAGCCGAGAGGCGGACCATAGCCTTCGGCATCAGGATGCGCGCGACGGCGACAGTGCGGACGAATTCGATGCTGTCCACGAACTTGCGGCCAGCCAGCGGCGTGCCTTCGACGGCGACCAGCGCGTTAATGGGGACGGAGTCCGGTTGCGGCTCAAGGACGGCGAGTTCAACGAGCATTTTCAAACGGTCGTCGACGGTCTCGCCCATGCCGATGATACCGCCGGAACAGACTTCGAGTCCAGCCTTGCGGACGTTCGAGAGCGTCTGGAGACGGTCGTCGTAGGTGCGAGTCGTGATGATCTTCGAGTAGTGCTCGCGGGAGGTGTCGAGGTTGTGGTTATACACGTCGCAACCGGCCTGCTTAAGGCGGGACGCCTGCGCTTCGCTGACCATGCCGAGGGTGCAGCAGACTTCGAGGCCGAGTTCCTTTACGCCCGAGACCGTGTTCAGGACACTGTCGAACTGCTTGCCGTCGTTCACGCGGCGCCAGGCGGCGCCCATGCAGAAGCGCGTCGCGCCGCCGGCCTTAGCCTTACGGGCATCGGCGAGGATCGCCTGCGTCTCCATGAGGGCTTCGGTCTCGAGGCCAGTCTGGTTGTGCACCGACTGCGGACAATACGCACAGTCTTCGGGGCAGGCGCCCGTCTTGATCGACTTGAGCGTGCAGAGCTGCACGCCGGCCGGATCCTGGTTGGCCTGGTGGACTTGCTGAGCCTTGAAGATCAGCGTGTTGAGCGGCAGGTCGTAGAGCGCTCGGGCTTCGGTGAGGTTGGGCATGTTGTTTGGTAAAAATGGTAGGGGCAGCACCGCATGCTGCCCTAGTTCGCTAGTCGGTCTTCAGTGATGGCAGCACCTCATCCATCGCGAGCCGTACGGCGCGCACGAGGTGCTTTATTTCATCGGCTTGGATGGAGATCGGCGGAACGAATAGGATCGAGTCGCCCAGCGGCCGGATGACGAGGCCATGCCGACGTGCGGCCAAAGCGACACGGTATCCGGCACGGGTATCGGTCGGCCAACGCTCCGCAGCGGCAGGCTTAAATTCGACCGCGCCGGTCAGGCCCAGTTGACGGAACGTGCGCAGCTGCGCATGGCCAGCAAAGGCAGTTTCCATCTCGCGGCCAAGCAGAGCGGCCCGATCGGCGACCTGGCCCGAGGCCAACATGGGCTTCAGCTTACGCAACGATTCCCGAGCGACGGCGCAGCCGAGCGGATTACCCGAAAAAGTATGGCCGTGGAAGAAGGTCTTTCCTTCCGAAAATTTTCCGAGAAAAACTTCGTATATTTTTTCCGACGTCAACGTCGCGGCCAACGGCAGGTAGCCCGCGGCGAGTCCCTTCGCGAGACAAAGAAAATCCGGGACGACGCCTTCGAGTTCCGAAACGGTCAGTGCACCGACGCGGCCAAAGCCCGTGAACACTTCATCCAAAATCAAATGGACGCCGTATTGGCGGCACAGCGCCGCGACGGCTTTCACGAAGCCTGCAGGCTGTTGCACCATACCGGCGGCACCTTGGACACGCGGCTCGAGGATCACGCAGGCCGTCGTGGCAGCGTCGCGCTCGAGGAGCGTCTTCAGCGCGGCCAACGAGACGGAGGCGTCGGAGTGGCCGATCTTCCCGGCGCATTCGGAATGGATGGGCCCTGGGAAAGTCTGCCCCGCAAAGAGCCAAGGATTGAAGCGCCGGTGAAATTCGGAACGCTCGCCGACCGACATCGTGCCAAAAGTGTCCCCGTGGTAGGCGCCTTCCATCGAGATAACGCCGCGCTTGGCATCGTGTCCGACGAGTTGCCAATATTGGAACGAAAGTTTCAGGGCGACCTCGACCGCATTGCTACCGTTATCGGAGAAGAAGCAACGCGACAGCACACCCTTCGTCAACTCCGCCAGATCTTCGGCGAGCTCGGTCGCGACCGGGTGATTCAATCCGAGTAGCGTCACGTGAGCGACCTTCTCGAGCTGAGCTTTCAGGGCACGGTTCAGGTCGGCGTCGTTGTGGCCGTGGACATTCGTCCAGACCGAGGCGTTACCGTCGAGGTAACGCTTCCCTTCGTCGTCGATCAGCCAGCTGCCCTCGCCGCGCACCAGATGCAGGCGGGGATTGTCTTGGTATTCCCGCATCTGGGTAAACGGATGCCACCCGAAGCGCCGATCGGCGGCATCGAGGGCGTCCGCGGGGGACGAAGCAGCTGCAGGGGCAGTCGGCACACCCCTTATCTAGGGCCCCTGGGGGCCATTGTTAAGCCCGAAGTGTGGCTAGGTTTACAATGGCCTAGACCCTAGATGTTGGCGGTTAGCGGTTGGAATATTGCCTCGGGTAGGGCTGACCTCCCTTGGTCAGCCACGGTTGAGCGAGGGCGCTCAACCCTACCTCGACACAGCTGTATCTACCATTCGCCACAGGGCGAACCAAGGGTGGGGCACGATTCATCGTGCACTCCCATTAGGAGGGCGCGGCGTAGCCACGCCCCTACCCTGCGGCCACCATTCGGCGGCCGCTAGGACAGCACGCAGTGCTGACCCTACCTCGATACGCGAGTAGAGCGTGGCCGAGTTCTTGAACCACTGCCAATCGGCCGGCGCAGCGAGATCGAAGCTCGGCTTCTGGATGCGCATCAAAGCCGCACCGCGGCTTCGCATGAAGAGATTGGCCAGGGTCCGGTTACGGTTCCACTGGGCGGACTCCGCATCCTTCTTTCCCTGACCATCGGTAAAATCATCCATGAAGACGAGTGGCAGTTCAGGCCGGATTCCGCCCACCGAGACGAACAGCGTGATTTCAGATTGGCTTAACTTAGCCTGTGGTCCGCCGAACTCGACGGCACCCGTGGCGTCAACGTAGAGGACCGCCGGTACCAGCTTTGCCGGAGGCTGGAAGTCCGCCGGAAAGCGGGCGGCGAACACGCCTGCTTGAGCTACTGACGTCGCCTCATATGTCGTGCCCTGCGAAGTCGTCACGCGCAGACGAACCTTGGCTCCTTCGGCGAGCGTCGTATTTCCGCGAATCAGGATGCCTTCCACGCCCGCGACGACCATCGCCGAAGGCCGCATTGTCGGAGCGAGGTCGACCTCAGGCAATGCAGACGCCGCCCGGCAAGCTCCGCAGAGCAATACAAGGAGGAGAGCGAAGGCGGCACGCATAGTTCGATTGGGCCACGTAAACGATAGAGTTCAAGCCAATCGGACCCACGCGTGCCGTAGCAAAGGACAGCACTGTCGTGACGCGGGCATGACGTAGTCCTGCCCCTACCCTTCGGCCACCATGCGGCGGCCGAGGCCTCGATGCGGTTTTAGCATGGGGTCAGGCCGTACCCTAACGTAGGCGTAACTAGATTCGACTATTTTAGGCGTTTTTAGTTACACCCTAAACCAGGGTACGGCCTGACCCCCTTGTTCGGCCCGGCGGCTGCGCCGCACCTTAAAACCTCCAGCGCGAGCCGAGACTGATCAAGGCGCCCGAGGCGAGGTCGTATTCGCTTTCGACGCCGCCGACTTCACGACGAGCCCGGGCGCGGAAGGCCCAGCCCAAGGTGATTTCATCGATCCGACCATCGGCCGTACGACGCAGGCCGAAAAGCGCCGCGACGCGTTCGCTCTCATATTCCTGGCGCTGGCCGGCGAGGTCTGCGAGGCGCGCTTCTTCTTGCTGGTAAGCTAAGGTTATCGAGGCGCGCCAGGCTTCATCGAGCTTGCGCTCAAGGACGAGCGACTTGCGGCCAGTGCCCAGCGACCAATCCGGAGCGAACTGCCAGCGGAAGGTCGGCACGACCAAGATCATCGGCGAACGGACGGCGCGCGTCTCGGCCAGGAAGAGATAGCCCAGCGTGAAAGTCTCGGAGCGACGCCAGTCCGCGCCGTAGAGCGCTTGGATGGTGATGGCATCACCAAGCGAGACGCCTTCGGCGGCGGCGCCATTGATCTGCACGACAGCGTAGCGGGTGCGGCCGGCTTCGGTGGAGGCGTAACCACTCAGGTTGAGCGAAGCACCACGGACGAGGGCGAAATCGACCGGCGCCGCGGACCAATCATGTCGGGTCTGGGCGTAGCGAAAGCCCCAGTCGTACTGCCAGGAGCCGGACTTCAGCAGCGGGAAATTGCCCGTTACCTCGAAGCCCGTCGCGCGATCCTCGGCTTCGCCCTTCCCGGAAGCCGAAGCGTAAGTGAATCGGACACCTACGCCTTCGAAGCCGGGACGTGGTCGAGGAGCTTCGGCGAAAAGAGCAGCACCTACAAAGAGAGGCAGGAGACGAAGCATCATGGCTCCAATCTTCCCGCTTCCCGAGTCCTGTCAAATGAGAGTCGCTGAACCAAGGAGTCAGGCCGTACCCTAACGTAGGCGTAACTAGATTCGAGTATCTTAGGCGTTTTTAGTTACACCCTAAACCAGGGTACGGCCTGACCCCGTGGACGGCTCAAATTGTCGTCCGCCTTCACACGGCGGTCAGAACCTCGTCCACTTCACTAGCGTCTTGGGCTTCTCGTCGCCAAGCGTCCAATAGATCGGGGCCATCCAGTGGGCGTGTTGTTCGTCGCTCTTCGAGCCGTATCCTGACTCGTTCCAGAGATAGAACGACGTCAGGCATTCGGCCGAATCATAAATCAAGGAGCTGAATTCGCGGCCACCCTTCGACTTATCGGCGGGCACGATGGTGAACTTCCACTCCCACATCGTGCGTTTGCCGAGGCTGATATCCTTCTTCGGTCCGTATCGACCGGCCGGCAGCTCGAGCTGCTTACCGCGCTCGACCGTCAGGATGTATTCCAGGTCGAGCTTCCATTCCCACGGCACCGTATTGGGCTTACCTATACCGCATTCGATCAGCGCGTAGTCGTTCTTCGGATCGGCCTCGACGTAATCCTTCGAGCCGCCACCGCGATTGACCAAGCCGCCCCAGTTCGCGTAGCGCACCAGCTTCGTGTCACGCTTGTTGGCCTGCGGGCCGCCATGGGCCCAGGTCTTGTTCGGATAGTTGACCTGAATCGCAAAGAAGTTGAGGCCGTTGGGCGAAACCTTGTCGACCTTGAGGCGGGTGACGACCTTCACCACCTTGGCGTCTTTCTCGATGCCGAAAGAAAGATGCGTCTTCTCGCCTTCGCCGAGGCCGATGCCGATCCAGGCGTCCTTGACCAACTCTTCGGCGTGGACGACGGGTGTCGCCAGCAGGACGAGCAACGACAGACAAGCGACGAAGGGTAATCTCATAGTCGTGACAGGCATCAGCATCAGCCGACAGGACATGGAGACAATCCCTTTACGTACCTGACCAACGGGGTCAGGCCGTACCCTAACGTAGGCGTAACTAGATTCGACTATTTCAGGCGTTTTTAGTTACACCCTAAACCAGGGTACGGCCTCTTCCCTTGCCCCCCTCGCGACCTCCAACCGCGTAGGTAGGGTCGGGACCGCGTCACGACATAGAGGGCTTTCGTCTCCACTCCGCCGGACAGTGCAGGAACTTGCCGCTCGGCAGGCGGATCCGCTCAGGTAATCGATGGGACAGATAAGCAGCCGAGGTCAGCGTGAACGAGTTTGGCGCCTCGCGGAGCAGCTCCTTGCTCGCCCGGCCACGCGGGAAGGCGAAGCGAAGGCCGATATCCGGATACATCTCTCGAAATAACTTCACCGCCGGGAGATAGTCCGCATCTCCTGAAACAATGACAGCTTCATCCATGTCGCCTTTGCTCGCCTCTCGCAGCAAGGCCATAGCGAGGGCTACATCCGTGCCCTTCTCTCGCCAGATACTCCCCGTGATTTCCCCTGACGCTATCCTAACCTGCACCTGTTGCTGGGCAATCCGACCGAGGATAATGTAAGGTCGCAGGCTTCCGTGGGCCGTAAGCGCGCGTAAATAGGTCCGATGCCGCTGGAGCCTACCCGGATCAGCTAGATAGAGATGCTCGGGTAAGGCCGTGAAATAGTGCAAGGACCGTAGCTCCGACGAGCCACCTACCTCATGTAGGCTCCCTTTAGCTAGCCCGATGAGATCAAGCCATTTTAGGGAATGATCGCCCGACTCCTTAGCATAAGCCGCCAGACTGTGGTATAGGTTAAACCCATCGATGAAGAATGCGGCCCGAGGGTTCATGCCACAAACCTCACAAAAGAAAAACCCCGCGGGTCGCAACCCGCGGGGGGCTGTGGGGGCGTGGCACTAAGTCCAGCATACCCACAGGGAGGAAGATGGAAGTGAAAGCCCCAGGAAGCCCTACGGCAAGATTTTTCATGTATGCGGAAAGTCGGCACGCCTAAAAGATGCCGCACGTGACCTGCGGCTCAATGCGGCACACTTAGGGAAAATGTATCATGCGCCGTCGGGCGAAACAGCCTACCCGACCGCACGGCTAACCGGACCAGTCAGCCCTACCTGTCCCTTGGAAGTCGCAAATTGCGACTTCAAGTTTCCAGCCTGCCCAATCTGGAAGCGCATCTCTCTTGCCCACGTGCCCCCGTGTCAACGTGCCCCCTCGCGCCTGGAAGGCCCAAGGGGTCAGGCCGTTACCAACATAGTCTGATACCAAAAACACCCTGAACCTTCGGGTTTAGTATCAGCGCCTGACGAGTAACGACCTGACCCCGTGATTGGTCCGACCCGTGATTGGTCCGCGTTAGTTGATTAGTTGATCGGTTGGCCAGTTGGCCGGAGGGCAAGGGGCGAGGCAGAGGCGGCCGAAAGTGCAAAAGTTGAGGCAATCGTTTCGGGTGGCGGGTGGCGGGAGAGTTGCAGAGGACAGCACGAGGTGCTGTCCCTACCTCGATACAGGCGGACGAACCTAAGATGGCGCAAAAAAGGCGCCGGGGGCGGCGCCTGAAGAAGGCAGACTGGGGACGGTTTATTCGAAGTCGTAGATTTTGACGGAATCCCAATACGCTTTGCAGTCGTTGATGAAGGCCTGGTGAATCGGGTCGATCTGATAGGCGTCGTGGTCAGCGTGGCTCTTGAAGACGAAGAACTCAGCGAAATCATACGAGGTGTCGATGATTGGGCGCACGGCATGGGTGCTCGGGATGCCGACATACCCGCTATGGATGCTCTTGATGGCGAGGAGGCCGCGGAGCTTGGTTTCGAACTCCGCACGCTGGGCGGCGGTGATATCTTTTTTAAGGTAGAAGAAGACGATGTGGTGAAACATGAGGCGGGTAGGTTTGGAGAACTCCCGACGGAAGGAAACAGCAAAGTGCGGCCCCGCCAGAGACCCGCGCCACTCCGCCGGCATTCACGCTTTCCAAGCTCGGTTCCTCCGCCCATAAATAAAGCCGAAGCATGGCGCACCTCCTCGGCATCGACCTCGGCACGACGACGACCATCGTGGCCCGCATCGACGACGCCGGAACGCCCGAAATCATCCGCGACTGGGAAGGCGAGGCGATCACGCAGACGGCCGTGGCGTTCGAGACCGCGACCCACGTCGTCGTCGGCCGCGAAGCCAAAGCGATGTCCGAAGACGCCGAACACGTCTTCCTAGAATTCAAACGCGATATGGGCACGGGCGTCTCGCATCCGGTCTTCAGCAAACGCGTTACGCCGCTGGACCTCTCGGCGCTTGTCCTCCGTAAAGTCCGCGAACATGCCGAACAAGGTTACGGCCCTGTGGACCTGGCGGTGATCACCATCCCGGCGAATTTCACGAACTCGGCCCGCGAGGCCACGCTCGAAGCCGCCCGTCGCGCGGGTTTCACAAACGTGCACATCATTAACGAACCGACGGCGGCGGCGCTCGCCTGCGCCCGCGGCGGCAAGAAGCCGCTCAACGGGCTTTATGCCGTCTTTGATTTCGGCGGCGGCACGTTCGACGTCTCGCTAATCCGCGCCAAGGGTATGGCGGTGGAAGTCGTGTTCACCGAAGGCGTCCAACGTCTGGGCGGGAAAGATTTCGACGCCAAGCTACTCGAGATCGTCCGCCGGCATTTCCGGGCGGCGACCGGCGAGGAATTGAAAGCGGGCGATTGCGAATTTTCGAAAGCGGACGCCGAAGAACTCAAGCATCGGCTCTCGAGTCGCGAAGCCGTGCGGTTACCGTTGCGTTCGGCGAAGCATGGACGCGTCGCGATCAACGTCACGCGGGCCGAATTCGAAGAAGCGATTGTCGGGCTCGTCGCCCAAGCCGAAATGGCGTGCGAAGGCGTGATGTTGCGCACCGGCGTCGACCGCCAAGCCATCGCCGCGGTTTTTTTGGCGGGCGGTACGTGTCGCGTACCAGCGGTACGGGCGGCGGTGGCGCGGGTGTTCGGCCAAGAACCGATTTTGCGCGACCCTGATACCGCGGTGGCTTTGGGCGCCGCTCTTTATGCGGCCCACAAGGCGGACCCTGCCCTGCTCTCGCCCGCGCAGCGGAAACGCGCGGCGGAAATCAGCTTCCAAGACATCGCCCCGCATTATTACGGCACCCTGTCGGTCGACGAAGACGGCTTGCTGGAAAATAGCGTCATCATCGCCAAAGGCGAAAAACTTCCCGTCTCCCGGACGCGCACCTACTA
>DKND01000045.1:29753-30928 GCA_002470605.1 Opitutia bacterium UBA7397 | reverse complement strand
GATCCGACGATGGTCTTGCGGATCGCCGAAGTCGAAATGCCGTTGCCGCCCGGACGGCCGGCGGACCAAGCCATCGAAGTCACCTTCGCCTACGACTTGAATGGCATCATGCGGGCGGAGTTCCGCGACTTGGGGACTGGCCAGCCATTGGTCATCGAACTGCGCGACGAAGGCGCCGGCCGAGGTTCGCTCAACGTGGCCCGCATCCAATTAGGTTAAGTGCCCTCCCCGATCGTCATCCTCCTGGCCGTCTTCGGCGCTTGCATCCTGGGCGGCGCGGCTTGGGTGCTCTGGGTGCGACGCCCGGCGAAAAATAAGCCTAAGAAACGTCCGGCGCGGGCGAAGAAAGCCGAACAAGTGAGCGCGAGTCGCGAAGGTTCTTCGGACGTGGAGCGCATCGCCTGGGTGATCGGCAAGATGACCGGCACGCCACCGCGCAAGATCCCTGCTTCCCGCGCGTTGGGCGAACTCCTCACCCAAGTCGACCGCGTGGAATTCGCCCGGGCCGTCGGCCAAGAATTCAAGACCACCGTCGAGTTGGACGAAACGAACCTGGGCATGACCGTCGGGCAATTTGCGCATTACGCGAGGCACCTCAAACGCGGGCAGAAAAGCGAGAAGCCCAAGGGCCGGAAACGTTCGCCGCGGGTGGCGGGCGACGTCATGTTGGAATTTCCCCCTGCGCTCCTGGCCCTCGCCAGCGAACTCGGCGTCCGCCGCGAATGGGATCTGGATAAGGCCCGCCTGCACGTGACGAAAGAGTACATGCGTTGGAATGCCCGCATCCACCTTGCGAGCAAGGAAGCCGAGCGGACGACCGTCCAGGCGCGGCTGGAGCAGATCGGGCAGCTCCGCGAGGCCTTGGCACCAGTCCGGCGGCCATGAAACGGCGAAGCATCCTTGCTTCGACCCCCGCAAACCGCACGCTGAAAAAATACTATGCAGGCCCTTGTTCCGCTCTTTCCCGAAGTCACCGAAGCCCAATGGGCGCAGCTGACTGCCATGGCCGCGCTGCATCGCGAATGGAACGAGAAGATCAACCTCGTCTCGCGCAAGGATATCGAAAACCTCGAGCGGCACCACTACGCGCCGAGCATTGCGGCGATCAAATTCCTCAAGCTCATGGACGGTTGTCGCGTTATGGACGTCGGCACGGGCGGCGGTTTTCCCGGACT
>DKND01000045.1:27634-29684 GCA_002470605.1 Opitutia bacterium UBA7397 | reverse complement strand
AAGAACGTCGACGTGAAGAACGCGCGGGCCGAGACGATGAACCACGAGCACGACTTTGTCACCGGCCGGGCCGTGGCGGACTTGCGGACCTTCGTCTACAACACCCGTCAGCTTTTAGCCAAAGGCCAAAAGCACTCGTTGCCCAATGGCATCCTTTATTGGCAGGGCGGCGATCCGACCGCGGAAGCCGAAGCGGCGAACCTCGCCCCGGTCTTCAGTTACGAACTGCGCCCGCTCCTCTGGAATGACGAGAAATTCGAGGGTAAGCGCATCGTCCTTTATCGGGCCCAGGACCTCCAACGCTGCAAGAAGCCCGATATCATCCCTGGCGGATGACACGCGAGGTCGCCCTGTGCCTTGACCCTTAGGCAACAAACCCCACGTTAAGGGCGATGTCACGTTTGCGACTACCCTTGTCACCGGCCGGCCAGCGCCTCGAAGCGTTGCTGCGGCAGCGCATCGTCTACCTCGACGGCGCCATGGGCACGATGATCCAGCAGCTCAAGCTGCAGGAAGCCGATTACCGGGGCAGCCGTTTTGGCGCGCATCCCAGCGAACTTAAAGGAAACAACGACCTCTTAGTCATCACCAAGCCTGACGTCATCAAGAATATCCACCGCGCCTACCTGGACGCCGGTGCGGACATCCTCGAGACGAACACCTTCAACGGCACCTCCATCGCGATGGAGGACTATAAGATGGGGCATCTCATCCAAGAGCTCAACACCGCCGCCGTCCAAGTCGCCCAACAAGCCGTCGCGGAGTTCAAGGCGGCAAATCCGGGACGCGACGCGTTTGTCGCCGGCGCCATCGGACCGACGAACAAGACGCTCTCCATGTCGCGCGACGTCAACGACCCAGGCAAACGGGACGTCACCTTCATCGAGATGCGCGACGCATACCGCGAGCAGGTCGATGCGCTGATCGACGCCGGCGCGGATCTGCTGCTTTGCGAGACCGTCTTCGACACCCTCGTCCTCAAGTCCGCCCTATTCGCAATCGACGAAGCCTTTGAAGCGCGGGGCTTCCGCCTGCCGCTGATGATCTCGGGGACGATCACCGACGCCTCGGGGCGCACGCTGACTGGCCAGACCACCGAAGGATTCTGGAATTCGGTCCGGCATGCGGACCCTCTCAGTATCGGCATGAATTGCGCGCTGGGCGGCGAACAGATGCGCCCGCACATCGAAGAACTTTCCCGCAAGGCGGACATCTTCGTCTCGTGTTACCCTAATGCCGGTTTACCGAATCCGCTTTCGCCGACGGGCTTCCCCGAAGGCCCCGAAGACACCGCGGCCATCCTGGAAACCTTTGCCCGCGACGGCTTGGTCAACATCTTGGGCGGTTGCTGTGGCACCACCCCGCCGCACATCGCCGCAATCCGGCGCCGGACGGAAAAGTATCCGCCGCGCGTGCCCAGCCCGCTCTCCCCGGCCCTGCGTACGTCCGGACTCGAAGCGCTCAACCTCGTCGGCGGGGCCAACTCCTTTGTCAGCGTCGGCGAGCGTAGCAATGTCGCCGGATCCAAGAAATTCCGCGAGCTGATCGAAGCGGGAGATTTCAAAGCCGCGCTGAATATCGCCAAGCAGCAGGTGGAAGCCGGCGCGGGCATCATCGACGTCAACTTCGACGCCGGTTTGCTCGATGGCCCGGCCTCGATGACGCGGTTCCTGAACCTCGTCGCGCCCGAACCGGACATCGCGCGCGTCCCCGTGATGATCGACTCCTCGAACTGGGAAGTCATCGAAGCCGGCCTGCGTTGCGTCCAGGGTAAGGCCATCGTCAATTCCATCTCGCTCAAAGAAGGCGAAGCGGAGCTTATCCGTCGGGCCCGCCTTTGCCGGCGTTACGGCGCGGCCATGGTCGTCATGGCGTTCGACGAAAAAGGCCAGGCGGCGAGCTTGGCGGATAAAGTCCGCATCTGCGGGCGTGCGTTCAAGATCCTGACCGAGCAGGCGGGCGTGGACCCGCAGGACATCATCTTTGACGCCAACATCCTGACCGTCGGGACGGGCATGAAAGAGCACAACCGTTATGCGTTGGATTTCAT
>DKND01000045.1:26782-27600 GCA_002470605.1 Opitutia bacterium UBA7397 | reverse complement strand
CCGGTCCGCGAGGCCATCCACTCCGTCTTCCTTTATCATGCGATCAAGGCCGGCCTCGACATGGCGATCGTCAACGCCGGCATGCTTGCGGTCTACAGCGACATCGAACCGGAGTTACGCGAGCTCGTCGAGGATTTGGTCCTTTGCCGGCGCGAAGACGCCACCGAACGCCTCGTCGATGCCGCTCCACGTTACGCGAAGAACAAAGCGGCGCAGGACACCTCGGCGAAAGACGCATGGCGCCAGGGCACGGTCGCGGAGCGCATCGAACACGCTTTGGTCAAAGGCATCGACCAGCATATCGTCGCCGACACCGAAGCTGCCCGCATGGAGCTCGGCCGGCCGTTGCTCGTCATCGAAGGCCCTTTAATGGACGGCATGCGGGTCGTCGGGCAGCTCTTTGGCGAAGGTAAGATGTTCCTCCCCCAAGTGGTCAAGTCGGCACGCGTCATGAAGACCGCCGTCGCGCACCTCGAGCCCTTCATGAACGCCGAGAAAGTCGGCGGTAGTGCGCAGGGCAAGTTCCTGATCGCGACCGTCAAAGGCGACGTGCACGACATCGGCAAGAACATCGTTGGCGTGGTGCTTTCTTGTAATAATTACGCTGTCACCGACCTTGGCGTCATGACGCCGACGGAAAAGATTTTGGAAGAGGCGCGTCGCCTGCAGCCAGATTTCATCGGCCTCTCGGGCCTCATCACCCCCTCGCTCGACGAGATGGTCGTGGTGGCGAAAGAATTGAAACGGGCCGGCTTCACGACGCCCTTGCTCATCGGTGGAGCGACGACTTCGAGGGACCACACCGCCATTAAATTGGC
>DKND01000045.1:21731-26759 GCA_002470605.1 Opitutia bacterium UBA7397 | reverse complement strand
CAAAACGTGAAGGTTTTATCACGGACCTGCGCACCGAACAAGCCGCCACCAAGCAGGCTTATGACAGCCGGGAGCCCTTGGTCATCGTCCCGCTGGCGGAAGCGCGGACGCGGCCGCTCGTCTTGGAGGGTGCGCCGCAACCTGCGCCGCGCCAGCCAGGCGTCACCGTCTTTGAACAGATCGACCCTGCGGCCGTGGCGGAGCTCATCGACTGGACGCCGTTCTTCGTGACGTGGTCGCTCAAGGGCACTTTCCCGAAAATCTTCAACTCCGCCAAATATGGGCACGAGGCGCGCAAACTTTTTGATGACGCGCGACGGGAGCTCGATATCCTTATTGCGGGCAAGAAAGTCCACCTGCGCGGGGCTTGCGGCCTTTGGCCGGCACGACGGATGGGCGACGACGTCCAAGTCTTCGCCGACGCCGCGCAGAGTCAGGCCTTGGGTAAATTCCATTTCCTCCGCGACCAGCAGAAGCGCAAGACCACGAACCAGGCGCGGTCTTTGGCTGATTTCGTTTCGGACCGTCCGGGCGACCACCTTGGCGCGTTCGTCGTCACCGCCGGGCAGGAGATCGAAGATTACGCTGCGTCATTCAAGGCCACGGACCCCTTCCGGCAGATCTTGATCCAAGCCTTGGCGGATCGCCTCGCGGAAGGCGCGGCCGAATGGTTGCATCGCGAAGCACGCCAGAAAATCTGGGGTTATGCGCCAGAAGAGAACTTCACCGTCGAAGAGTTGGTGGACGAGAAATATATCGGTCGGCGCCCGGCGGCGGGCTATCCGGCGTGCCCCGAGCACACCGAGAAGGGCGAGATCTGGCGTCTGCTTGAGGCGGACCGCACGACCCGTTGCACGCTCACCGAGTCCTTTGCGATGAACCCTGCCGCGTCGGTTTCCGGACTTTATTTCGGGCACCCTAAGGCGATTTATTTCGACGTCGATTCCCTCGGGCGCGACCAGATCGAAGATTATGCGCAGCGCAAAGGATGGAGCGTCGCGCAGGCGGAGAAGTGGCTCGCCCCCGTGCTGGGTTATAAGAGCTGAATGAGCTCTTCCGCGAAAGATTTCCTGACGAGAGAAATCGGCGGGGAGAATGTGCCTGCGTTCGAACGCTTTCTCCAGGCGGAACATTCGCTCTATGAATTCATCCATCTCGCAAGAGATGGAGATCTCGAATGGCAGGAATTAGCGCGCGGCGCCGCGGTCTTGCAATGCTGGCTCGAGACCCGCGGACGCCAAGCCACCTTTACGCGCAAATTCGGCTACCTCATCTGCACCATCGAAGGGCAGAAGAATATGCCCATTCTCCTTAGACCAACGTTAGCGCAGGCCGTGAGCCAGATGCTGGAGCAGTATGGGTTTGAGGAAGTCTAGTGTCAGGTAGGGTCGGCACTGCGTACCGACCTAGTTGCATCGGATAACCCCATCAGCGAAGGCGAAGCCTTCGAGGTGACACGGGGGCAAGGGGACATGGGGCGAGATAGTTGCAGAGGACAGCACGTGGTGCTGTCCCTACCAAATATAAAGGGGGCGATAGACTATTTTCCGGCGACTTCAGCGCGAGCTTTAGCGAGGACGTCGGCGAGCTTCACTTCGGCGCCGCCTTGGCGTTTACTTTCGTCGGCGGCTTCCATGAAGGTATAAAGTTCTAGGGTCTCCTCGGCAGAAACTTGGGCTTGGCCCGTGCGAAACATCTGCAAGACCGCGGCGAGCAAGACCTCATAACCATCAAAGGCTCCGACCGCGGCTTCACCTTTTTCGCCGATGGCCTTGCCGCCGTAAGGACCGCCCTTGGCTTTGCGATCGGCTTCGCGATAGATGCCGACGCGGCCGTCGCCCCAGTTACCCGTGACTTGAATCAGACCCGCGGAGGACTTGTCGCGCTTCAAGGAAATACAACCCGTGCCCATGACGGCGTAGAGACTTTCGCAACCGTGCACGCCGTACCAATAAAGGTCGGGGTGCTGCGGATTAAGACTGGCCGGGCTGGTCGTGTATGCCGTCTTCACCTTGCCCACGGAACCGTTATGCACGGCCTGCGTGCTGGCGGAAAAACGCAGCGAGGAGGAACAGAAATAAGTCACGCCGGCTTTCTTCGCGGCTTCCTGAATGCGAATGACATCGGTCAGCGAGCCGCCGATGGGCTTATCGATGAACACCGTCTTGCCGGCTTTGAAAACCGGCAGGATCTGTTCCAGGTGCACGCGGCCGTCATTGGACTCGAGCATCACGAAATCGACCTGGGCGCAAAGCTTCTCGATGGAGTCGACGATCTCGACGCCCATGCCCTTGAGCTTTTCGGTATATTCCGGCACGCGCATCGTGCTCTCCGGGATGTCCTTGCTGCCTTGAGCGAAGGCGGCGGTCACGCGAAAGCCGGAAAATTTGGCGGCATCGGCGGCATTCTTCGGGCCCTTGTTCAACACCGTCGTGAAGGCCACGACGTGGGACGTGTCGAGACCGATGATCCCGACCCGCTTCGGCGCTTCCTCGGCGGACAGGGCGGAAACGAAGATGGACGCCAGAGCGACCAAACGGGTGAGATTGGTAAGGGGCATGACTTAGCCCTACGCCCGCATCACCAAAGTGACAAGCGAAGGTTGGCCCTGGCTTTTAATAGCGCCCGTTAATGAACGGTGTCGGGCGTTTGCTCCGCCGCCGGGCGCTTAGCGCAGAGACTTCTGCCACCGGGCGATTTCACGCGCGACCGATTTCGGACCGGGCATGCCATCGTTTTCCCGGGCGGCGAAAGCGCGCTGCAAATTGAAGACGCCCTGCCAGCCTTTGGTAAAAGCGGCATCGGCGGATTGAGCTTCGGCATCCGAAAGCTTATCGAGCGGCTTATTTAATTTTTCCGCGACGGCGACCAGACGACCTACTGCATGGTGGGCTTGCCGGAAAGGCATACCCTTAACGACCAACCAATCCGCGAGATCGGTGGCGAGCAAGGCGGGGTCGGAGGCAGCGGCGAGGCAGCGAGCCTTGTTGAACGTGACTCCCGACATCGTGGCCGTCGTAACGGCGAGCGCCAACTGCCACTGATCTGCGGCGTCGAAAAGCGGCGGCTTATCGTCCTGCAGATCGCGATTATAAGTCAGCGGCAGCCCTTTCGTGAGCGTGAGCAGATGCGTCAGTGAAGCTTGGAAACGGGCGGACTTGCCCCGGAGGAGCTCCATCGAATCGGGATTCCGTTTCTGCGGCATCAACGAGGAGCCCGTGGAAAATTCATCGGGCATCCGGGCGAAGCCGAATTCGGCGGAAGACCAGAGAATCATATCCTCGGCGAGACGCGAGAGGTGGACGCCGCAGAGCGCGGCGGCGAAACAGAACTCCGTGGCCGGATCGCGGTCGGCGACGGCGTCCATCGAATTGGTGGTCACCCGCGGCTTACCCTTCGCGTCGACAAAACCGAGCAGCTTGGCGGTCGTCGCCCGATGGATCGGGAGCGTCGTGCCGGCGATGGCGCCGGAGCCCAGCGGGCACCAGTTGGCCGAATCTGCGGCCGCGGCGACCCGCTTCCGATCCCGGCTGAACATTTCGACATAAGCCAGGAGATGATGCGCGACCGAAACCGGTTGGGCGCGTTGCAAATGCGTGTAGCCAGGGACGAGCACGTCCTGGTTGGCGGCGGCTAATTTCACGAGAGCCTGCAATAGGGCGACCAAACCGGCGTCAACGACGGCGCATTGGTCTTTGATCCAAAGCCGGACGTCGGTCGCGACTTGGTCGTTCCGGGACCGAGCCGTATGTAATTTGGCGGCGGCGGGCACGCGAGCGGTGAGGGCGCTTTCGATGTTCATGTGAACGTCTTCCAATTCCCGGCTCCATTTAAATTTACCGGCGGCGATTTCTTGAGCGATCGCCGCGAGGCCGCGGATAATCGCATCCCGTTCCTTGGCGGTGAGGATGCCGACCTTAGCTAACATCGTCGCGTGTGCTTGGGAGCCGCGAATATCTTGGGCCCAAAGCCGATGATCGAACGAGACCGACTCGCCGAACTGCAGCATCAATTCGGCGGGACCGGCGTTGAACCGGCCGCCCCAAGTGACTTGTGCCTTCTTCCGTGCGGACATGACCTAGGAATGTCGCGGCTTAGCCCGACAGGCAAGCAAGGACGCTTAGCGGGCGGGAGCGGCGGCCGGACGGGCCGGAGCACGCTGGACCGTCGTGGCCGCGGAACCATCCAGACGGATGACGATCTCACCTGGCTCGGCCACGCCCATGCGTTCGCGGGCTTGGTCGCGGACGAATTCCTGATCGGAGCCGAAGCGATTGATATAACGATCCGTCTGCTCGCGCGTACGTTCAAGGACCGTGTAAGCTTGTTCCTTCTGTCGTTCCGTCGCGCGGATGGCTTCGAGGCGCGCGGTGTCTTCGCCGTAAGTCGAAACCGTCAAGGCGACCACCGTGCAAAAGAGGATGAACGAGGCCCAGAGAAAAAGTTTTTCTGTTTGCGGACTACGGCTGGGAGACTCGCTTTCCATGTTCAGTGGACGCAGTGAAAGAAGAAAACCCCTACGGGGCGAGGGGAAAATGGCCGAGGGCGCCCAAGCTCACTTCACCGTCAGAAGCGCGGCGGCGGCGAGCGAGCCGCTGAACTCCATGAAGGCCCAGACGAGGACGCCGGTGACCGAGACGTAAAGCCAGACCGGGAAGACCCAACGCGTTAGCCGCTTGTGTTCCTCGAAACGTTGTTGGCGGGCGAGCACCACCGCCCGGATGACGAAAGGCGTCACCGCGATGGCCAGCAGCACGTGCGGAATAAGAATGATATAATAGAGGAGCTTATCCCAGGTCAGGCCGACGTCGGCCCGGTAGATGATATTCGTCCGGTGCAAGGCCAGCCAGAGGTGGACCTTGGAGGCCAGGTAAAGAGCCAGGAACAGGGCGGAGGTCACGAAGGCCAGCCCCATGGCTTTGCCGTGCCCGGCCCGATCCCCCGCCTTGATGCGGAAGTAGCCGACCAAGAGAAAAATACCGGCAAGGGCATTCATACCGGCGACACTGCGGGAAAGAATTTCGGTGG
>DKND01000045.1:0-21699 GCA_002470605.1 Opitutia bacterium UBA7397 | reverse complement strand
CCCCTATGAACCTGATACTGCTCACCCTACTGACCGCTGGCACCCTGCTGGCGGCAGACACGTCCAAAGGCCCGCCCCTCAAAGAAGCCGATGCCAAGCCGCCCGGCCAGAACAAGGTCACCATCACCGTGAAGGGAGACAAGCGGGTCATCGAGTCGAACGGTATCCCGGACCACAAGGTCGCGACCTTCCCGAACCGCGGCAACCCCAACGCCATCTCCGAACAGAAGTATCACCTCGAAGTGCCAGCCAACCCCAAGCCACTCGAAGGGGGCGCGACCGGCCGGATGATGTCCGCCTGGGGCGTCGCCCTGAACGGCATCGTCTTCGACCCAGGCACGGCTGAAGTCTATAACGACGGCGATCGCAGCAACCCTTGGCACTACGAGGCTCTGATGAGCAATACCGAGATGGGCACCACGCCGAAAATCAAGGTCGGCCTCGGCCTTGACCAGAACCACGGCCACGTTCAACCCAACGGCGCCTACCACTATCACGGACTGCCCACCCTGCTGATTGAGCACCTCTCGAGCGGCGAAAAAAAGATGACCCACGTCGGATGGGCGGCGGACGGCTTCCCGGTCTATGCGATCTACGCGTACGCGAAGTCGGAAGACCCCAAAAGCGAACTGAAGAAGATGAAGAGCAGCTACCGCCTCAAGACCGCCGATCGCGGCGGTGATGGCAAGGAAACCCCCACGGGTAAGCCCGACGGCTCGTTCGGCCTCGACTTCGAATACGTCGCCGGCTCCGGCGACCTCGACGCGTTCGGCGGGCGCAGCGGCGTCACGCCGGAATTCCCGAAGGGCACCTACTATTACGTGATGACCGAGGAATATCCGTTCATTCCGCGCAAATTCAAGGGCACGCCTGATCCCTCGTTCAGCAAGCAGGCCATGGATCCGCACTCCAACCTCGGGGGCCAAGGCGGCCCGGGCGCGAAGGGCGGTAAGAATGGCAAGAAGGGGCCACCTCCCGAAGGCGCGCCAAAATAAATCTATAGGCAAGAAGAAGGCCTCCCACCCGGGAGGCCTTCGTTGCATAACCTACCCTAAACCTAACACTAAATTTAAGCGCCTTCCTTGGGGTTGAGTTTTTTCTTCGGTTTCACCGGGGCGGCATCTTCGGCGGCGGGGGGTGAAGATAAGCCCGGGACCGAAAAAGTACCGTCGACGAGTTTGAGACGGCGACGCGCCTCTTCGGGCATCGCCGCCCGCTGGGCTTCGGTCGTCACCTCGCCGTCAAAAACAACCTGCCCGTTCGCGTCCTTGATGAGGGCGTGTTTCTTGCCGTCTTTTTCTTCCAAGGAAACGGAGCCTTGGGCATCCGTCGCGATAGAACTGGAAGAGGAAGTCACCCCGGAGCCGAAGTTAAACGAAAAAGATTTCGCCATCGAACGTTGGGCACCGGTAGAGGCCGGCGGGGCGATTTCATCGGCGTCGGCCGGGGAAGGATTAGTTGTAAAAGGGTTACCGGGGAGCATCAGGCCGCGGGAGCGCATCTCTTCGAGGCGCTTCAAAACCTCGGGCGGCAGGCCGTGGTTCGGGCCGATGATCACCACGCTGCCGGGCCCGATTTCGGTCACCGTGCCATTGGGCTCGACCAACTCGGAGCCTTGATCGTTCAGCTTGGCGCGGCTGCGAGCCGTACCCGCGCGGAGAGAAGATTCGGTCGATTTCAGCACCTGGCGCTCGCCAAGCTTCAAGGAGACCACTTTCATTTCTTCGCCGCGGACGACCGTGAGTTTTACGACATCGCCGGGTTTGCGCATCTGGATTAAAGTGCGGAACTGCTCGTTGTTCACCAAGACTTGATCGTTAAGCCGCGTGAGCACATCGCCTTCCTCGATGTGATTGACGGCCGGGCCGGCTGGATCGACAAAACCGACAAGGATGCCCAAGCCGGCGGGCACCGCGGGCGATAAACCGGCGCGGGTCTGAGCGGAAAGCGCGCCGACATTGAGGCCGGCGTAGGCGACACCGGAGGAGCTGGCATCGACGGCCGCCGGAGCGGATTTATCGGACTTCTTTGCTTGCGCCGCCAGCGGCGCGACCAAGCCGGCGAGGAAGAGCATGTGGAGAGGAATTTGGCGCAGGGAGTTCATGGCTAAAATTTCAGCGGTGGAGGTGGGTACAACAGAAGAGCGTCGGACGACGGGGGATTTGTTTATGATTAATAAGTTTCCAAGGGCAGCAGCGCGAAGTGCTCATTGGGGCGATAGTTGATCAGCCGGGCATGCGTGCGCGGATCTTCCCAGCGCGTGGTATTTTCCCAATGGACGCGCACCGGGCGGGCGTAGGAGCCGTCTTGCAATTGCACCGGCGACAGGAGCTGCATGGCCGCAGGCGATTGCTCGGCGCGAACGAGTTCGTAAGACGGGCCTTGGGGCGAACGTGCCGAGGCCAACATAAGGAAGACCGCAGCGCCGGCGGCGGCCAAGGCGGAGAGCCCTGACGTCCAGGCGATGATGACGCCACGGCGGGAGGACGGCGCGTCGAGCTCGCGGGCGATACCTTGCACCAAGGCGGGACCAGGCGGGCGTGGGCGCAGACTGGCCAAGGCGTTTTCTAGTTCGGAATCGGATTCATTCATAAGTTCGGGCGGTGATGAGCTTGCGCAAGGCGTCCATGGCGTAGCGCCAGCGCGAGGCGGCGGTGTTGGGGGAGATTTCCAGCTGTTCGCCGATCTGATCAAAAGTCAGGTCGCCCCAGATTTTTAAGACGACCACCTCGCGTTGTTCGGCGGACAGGGACGGCAAGGAATTCGCGAGTGCCTGCAACCGCGGGTCGGCTTCGGGCTCGAACCACTCGGCGACATCGGCGTCGGCGGCGACGGCGCGTTCGCGGACCGTCCGCCGGTCAGAACGCCGTAGAAGGTCGAGTGCGGCGCGGCGGATGGAAGTGATCACCAGCGCGTTTGGATTGCCGGGTAAGTGACGTTGATGTTTCCAAAAACGCACAAATGCCTCCTGAACGACATCATCGGCATCGGCCTCGCAACGGGTCCACTGCCGTGCGACGAGTCGGAGCCGGGCGCCGTGTTCGGCAAACCAGGCCCGCCAATCTTGCTCGGAGTGGGCATCGGACATCAGGATAATAAGAGAGCGTCGAGGGTCGGAGCGTTTGTCTACCCTTCTGCCAGCATTTTAAGACCAAAGACAAAAGCGTCAAAGCAGTTGCGAACGTAAAAAGTGCCCTCTAACTGCCCAATATATGCCCGCAACCCCGACCCATCAGCCCCAGGGCGGCTTCTTTCGCTCCCTAATCCGCTGGTTCGATTCCGATTATATCCCGGAAGGCGCCGACAAACTTCGGGAAAGCCCTAAGGAAGTGGATTGGCCGCGTTGCATCCCGTTCGTCATCTTGCACCTCGCTTGCTTCGGCGTCATCTGGGTCGGCGCGAGCTCCATCGCGGTATGGACCGCTGTCGGCCTTTATTTTTTCCGGATGTTTTCCATCACCGGTTTCCTGCACCGCTATTTTTCGCATAAGACCTACTCCACCTCGCGGGCGTTCCAATTCATCATGGCGCTTTGGACGGCCATGGCAGTCCAACGGGGGGCGCTCTGGTGGGCCTACACCCATCGCCATCACCATCAGCATTCCGACGAAGAAGAAGACAAGCATTCGCCCGTCGTAGACGGCTTCTGGTGGTCGCACATCGGCTGGATCACGAGCAAGAAGAACTTCCCAACGGATTATTCCAAGATCGCTGATCTCGCGAAGTATCCGGAACTCGTCTTCCTGAACCGTTACGACACCCTGATTCCGATTCTTTCTGGATTAAGCCTATATGGCATCGGCGCGTTGCTGGCGGCCCAAGGTTATGCAACCTCTGGGGCGCAGATGCTCATTTGGGGCATCATCTCCACCGTCGTGCTTTTCCATGGTACGGGTTGCATCAATTCGCTGGCGCACGTTTTTGGGTCTAAGCGCTTCAAGGACACCGAAGACGAGTCACGGAACTCACTGATCCTGACGCTCATCACGCTCGGTGAAGGATGGCACAACAATCACCACCATTATCAGGCCACCGTTCGCCAGGGATTCTACTGGTGGGAATTTGATCCGACTTATTATTTGCTGAAAATCATGTCGTGGACTGGCCTAATCTGGGGACTCAAACCTGTGCCCGCTTGGGTTTACGAGCAAGCGGAGCGGACGAAGTCGGAAGCAGCCGGACGTGCGTGAACGCATCGCCATCATCGGCTCCGGGATCAGCGGCCTAGGTTGCGTCCGCTTTCTGTCGCGGCACCACGACGTCACCCTCTTCGACGAAGATCGGCGGCCCGGGGGTCATGCCCACACCATCGACGTCAGCGAGCCCGGCACGGGGCGGCCGCTGCCGATGGACACCGGGTTCATGGTCTTCAACGAAGTCACCTACCCTCACCTTTGCCGCCTCTTCAAGGAGCTCGGCGTCCGGATAAAACCCACCACCATGTCGTTTGCGGTGCGCCACGACCCTAGCGGACTGGAGTGGTGCGGATCTTCGTTCAATCACCTCTTCGCGCAACGGAAGAACCTTTTCAGCCTCCGCTTCTGGAAGCTCCTGCTGCAGATCAATAAGTTTAATACCTTGGCGAAGACCGAATGGCAGACCTCGGCCGCCGAGACGACTTCGTTGCGCGACTGGTGTGCGCAGAAAAATCTCGGGGAAGATTTTTTAAGCCTCTACCTCATTCCTATGTCTGCGGCCGTTTGGTCAACGCCCGCGGAGAAGATGCTCGGCTTCCCCGCCGCCGCGTTGATGCGTTTCTTCCACAACCACGGCTTCCTCGGACTGGATACCCAGCATCAGTGGCTGACACTTGAGGGCGGCTCGCGGACTTACGTCGCAGCCTTGCTGCAAAAATACCCGGGTGATTTCCGTTTCGGCCATGGCGTCACCGCCGTACGTCGTGAGGGCGAAAAAGTCATGGTCGCCACCGCTGCCGGCGAAGAGCGCTTTGACCGCGTCATTTTGGCCACGCATGCGAACCACACCTTGGGCTTATTGCCGGACGCCGACGCCGAAGAGCGCCGACTGCTGGGAGCCTTTTCCTATAACCAGAACGTGGCCGTCGTGCACACCGACATGAGTCCCTTGCCCAAGACCGTGAAGGCCCGTTCGTCGTGGAACTATCGGACCTGGGCCAAGGATGGCGACCTGGCGACCTCGACGCACTACTGGATGAACTCCTTACAGGGCCTGACGGACAAAGGGGATTTCGTGGTGACGATTAATCACCCCGAGCAAGTCGACCCCGCCAAGATCATCCGCAGTATCCCCGTCGAACACCCGCTCTTCTCGCTCGAAGCCGTCGCGGCTCAGGCGGAGATTGCAAAGCTCAACGAAAGAGCTGGCTCCCGCGTACATTTCACCGGCGCTTGGCAGCGCTACGGCTTCCACGAGGATGGCATCTGGTCGGCGCATCGCCTCTGCTCGCAGCTACTCGGTCGCGACGCTTGGGCGGCCTGATCAGAACTTCAAGGCCGGGACTACGCGCTCAAAGCCCTCGGCGCGGAACAGTTCGGCGGGCTGCATCTCCACGATACCAGCCACATACCGATCCGGAATACGCTGCAGCCGCGTATTATAAAACGTCACGCAGCTATTGTAATAATTACGCGCGAGCAGGATACGCTGTTCGGTCTCGATCAGGTGCGTATTGAGGGAGCTAAAGGATTCCATCGCCTTGAGTTCGGGATAACGTTCGACGACCGCGAGTAGCATCGGCGTCATCGCCTCGACATGGCCGGAGCCGGCTTGGGCGCGCAAACGGGCGATCGCTTCGAGCACCGTGGCTTCGTGTTGACGATAGCCTTCCAGGCATGCGGCCAGACGAGGGATTAGTTCGGCGCGGCGCTTGAGTTGCACATCGACGAGAGAATAAGCCTGATAGACCCGTTGCCGGACGCCGACGAGACTGTTGAAGACCATCCAGGTCCAGCCGACGGCGAACGCACCCAGGTAGAGCACCACGGGGAAGAACAGGCAGAAATATCGGAAGGCTTGGCTGGCCGAGGTTCCCTCGACGAAGCCCGCGCCGGCGCCGGTGGCAAACGCACAAAAGCCACCCAGTACGCCGAACGAGACGAAGGCGGTGCCCCCGCCATCGCTTAATTCCTTTTCGGTCCGCGGCGTGATGATGAATATTTCCGTCTTATCTTCCTGCTTGATCTGCGCGGCGACGATATCGGGGCGTTCGCTGGCGCGGCCACGAACGAAAAGCTGCGTACCCACCGCGATACCCTCCTCATGGAAACTGCGTTCGCCCGTCGAGCCTTCGACGGCATCGGGAAGACCGCGCGCATAGTAGAACTTGTCGCCGCGGGTGAATTCCTCGTTGAAGAGACTGTTCATTTCGATCTTTGCGCCCTCCGGATTGACCCAGACGTAACCCGTTTCGTCGCGCATGTAGAAACCGCTGCGCTTGCCGCCACTGGCGATGACGTCCCAGCCGTAACGCGTCACCATGCGGGTCTTCCGCTGGCCTTTATCATCGACATACTCTTCCTCTTCCTCGCGCTCCCAATGCTCGGAGATGGACCATTCGTACATGATACAGGGCAGCCGAGAGAGGTAGCCGGTCAGGGGCTTCTCCAGGTGGCAGACCCCTTCGAGTTCGACCTCACCGATGAAGACCCCGAGGGCCTTGCTGACCGGGGTATCGTCAAGCAGGCGGCGTTTGCGCTCGAAATGCAGAGAGAACAATAAAAAGACGAAGGAAACCAAGGCCACGACCCCAGCCATATCATTCGGTGAACTTAATAAGACCACAGGACTTCTTATGCCCAATGGGCTGGGATTGGCAAGAGCCCGAAGAGCTATAACCAAGGGAGCCTTGCGCTGGGTTCCTTTCCTTTCACTCTGCGGGGAAGATGGCCCGACTTTATGATGCGGCGGTGATGCATGCCCGGCTTTGGCCGAAGCAGCATCATTTCACGCATGGAGCGTTCGCCTTTGCCGTCGACCTGGAAGAATGGGATCGGCTCGGCCGCGGCCGGCTTCTCCTCGGCGGCGCGTGGCGCCCTTATCAATTCCGCGATCAGGACTTCTTGCCCGCGGCGGAGATGTTCAAACCCGAAGGCACGCCCCAAGATTTCGGTAAACCGGGCGACAGGTTGGCGGAGCGCGTACGGGCCTTCTGTCGCGCGCAAGGCGAACCCGTCCCCCCGGACGCCAAAGTCCAGCTCGTCGCGATGCCGCGTGCGTTCGGCAAATCTTATAACCCCGTCGTGTTTTATCTAATCAGCCGCGACGGCAAACTTGTCAGCGGCATCGCGGAGGTGCATAATACCTTCGGCGAGCGCAAAGCTTGGTTTCTCGGGAGTAATTGCCTGAAGCAAGATAATGCCGGTGAGACTTACCTACAGCTGCGCACCCCGAAGCGTTTCTACGTCTCGCCGTTTTCCGCGCTCGATACCGAATTCGAATTCACGCTCCGGTTGCCGGACGAACGACTCGTCATGACCGTCGACCATTATGAAGACGGACAGAAGACCTTGATTAGCGCCTGGACGGGCCGACAGGTGCCATTGACGGAGGGGCGACTGCTGTGGCTAACGGCCAAGATGCCGCTGCTGATCCTGAAAGTCATCACCCTCATCCACCTGCACGCCGCGTGGCTGTGGTTGGTAAAAAAACTTCCGTTCCGACGGAAGGGGGCCGATATTCCTTGGCAACGCAACCTGCGCAACCCCACCTCCGAACTTTCCGGCCGACATGACTAAACCAACCCTCGCCCGCCGACTCGTCCTAAACGAACTATCCAAGCTCAAGTGTGGCCGGCTCACGCTCCGACTGCCCGAAGGCACCGAACTCGTGCTCGGCGATCCGCGTGCCCAAGGCGGAGCCCGTCTGGAGGTTGCAGACGATAACGCCTTCCGGCGCATCATGCTCGCGGCGGACATCGGCCTGACCGAAGGCTACATGGAAGGCGAATGGGATTCGCCGGACCTCAACGCCGTCATCGGCTTCTTCATCGAGAACATCGACCAGACCCCGGGTATGTCGGGCTCCGCAAGCAAGGCCGTCGGCGTCGGGCTGTTCCGGATCGCGGATCGCATCGGCCACCTGTTGCGACCAAACGACAAGAAAACGGTGCGGAGAAATATTTCCGAGCACTACGACGTCTCCAACGATTTCTTCCGGCTCTTCCTGGACCCATCGATGATGTATTCATCGGCTCGCTGGGAGGGCGCGGCCTCGCTCCAAGAAGCGCAGACGAACAAGAACGAAGCCCTTTGCCAATTTCTGCAGCTCAAGCCCACGGACCACGTCATCGAGATCGGCACCGGCTGGGGCGGCTGGGCGTTGCATGCCGTCAAGAAACACGGATGCCGCGTCACCTCACTGACGATTTCCAAAGCCCAGCACGACCTGGCCATCGAGCGCATTAAAGCGGCGGGATTGGCGGATCGCATCTCCGTGCGGCTGGAAGATTTCCGGGACCATCAGGGAAGCTACGATAAGTGCGTCTCCATCGAGATGATGGAAGCCCTCGGGCATAAATACCTGCCCGCTTTCTGCGAGTCGATTGGGCGATTGCTTAAGCCTGACGGCATCGCCGCCTTCCAATACATCACGTGCCCGGACAGCCGTTATGCGCAATTCCGCGATGGCGTGGACTTCATCCAGAAACATATTTTCCCAGGATCCTTACTCCTGTCGATCAACCGGGTCGGCGACCTCATGACCCAGAAAAGCGGCTTCCAATTGGAGCGCCTCGAAGAATTCGGAACCGACTATGCGCGTACGCTCGATGCGTGGTGCAACGCCTTTGAGCGCAAACTGGACCAAGTGCGCGGCATGGGGTTCGACGAACGCTTCATCCGGAAATGGCGTTTGTATTTCCGTTATTGTCAGGCGGCGTTCGAGCACCGGAACATCAGTGTCGTCCAAGCGGTGTACGTGCGACCTAATCGGAAGGGGTAAGCGCCGTGAGGCGGGAGGCAAATTAGAGGCTCGGTTGACCAGAGAGAGGCGGTGCAAAGGTGCAAATGCGGCGGAGCCGGGTGCATAGGTGCAAAGGTGGACGCGGGAACAACTAGCTGGCACGTTGAAAAGTTGATCAGGGAGAGGCGGTGTTAGTTGATTGGTTGATGAGCGGGGGTATTTATTCCTGCGACTGGCTCTTTCCCTAGGCATCAAAACCTATCCCTGTCCCTGCCCCTGTCCCTTCTCTCGAGAACAGGTGCCGGAGGAGATTTGCTTTTTAAGGGTTAGCCCTTAGATTGCGGGCATGAACCTCCGCCGAAGCCTGATCGCTTATTTCATCTTCGTGTTAATCGCCATGACTTGGGTTTCGTGGCATGCGTGCGTCGCACCTTCGCTGAGTTCGTTATCAGCTTATTACGGAAAAGGCCTGAACGTCTTCGGCGGCTACGTCACCGTGTGCAGTGAGCCGTGGGGCTTGGCCACGATGTTCGACGCCTATTTCGGCTTTATGGCCTTCTGGCTATACGTTGCCTGGCGCGAACCTACCATCATCCCTCGCCTCGTTTGGTTCGTGGCCGTGATGACCCTCGGTAATTTCGCCATCGCTGCTTATGCCCTGATTTGTCTCTTTACGGCAAAAGGCGAGACTGGCATCGGAAAAATCTTCTTCGCGCGTAAGGTCTTATCGAATGGGACGCATCTCTGATTGGCTTCGCCGCAAAGTCCGTGATCCGCTGTTGGCGGAATTACGTCAAGGCGCGACGCCGGAAAGCGTGGCCGCCGCGGTATCCGTCAGCCTAGCCATCGCCATCAACCCCATCATCGGCACGACTACCGTCGGATGTGTCATCGCTGGACGGCTCTTTCGACTGAACCACGTCGTGATGCAGATCGTCAACCACGTCAGCTACCCCATTCAAATCCTGCTCATCGTACCTTTCGTGCGGCTGGGCGAGACCGTGACCGGGTCGAGGCACATTCACCTCACCCCGCAGGCCATCATCGATGAGTTCAACCGCTCGTTCGCGGATTTCATGGAAAAATTCTGGATGGCTTACGTGCACGGCATTATCGGCTGGCTGATCGTCGTGCCGGCGGCCGCGTGGATACTTAATTTCTTCCTGCGCTGGACCTTCCGGCGCCTCATGAATAAAAAACTCCCATGACCCCGCTCTTCGATCTCGGCTTCGACTTCTTGGCGCTCTTGGCGGCAGCCTGCGTCTATTTCTTCCTCTGCTGGCTAATTGCTCGCAAAATTGATAATTGGTCGATCGTAGATGTCGCCTGGTCTTACGGCTTCGCGCTGGTCGGCCTGAAGCTGCTTTCCGTGCATTTTTACGACAAGCCGCTGGGCGGACAGGGCCTGCTCATGACCTTGGCGACGATTGCGTGGAGCCTCCGACTCGGCACCCACCTGGCGGTGCGCGTGTTGGGCCATCTGAATAAGGAAGACGGGCGTTATCTCCAGATGCGAGCCGAAGCCGGGGCGAGGATGCCTTGGCAGATGGCATATTTTTATTTCCTCCAAGCCGTCGCGCTCGCCTTGCTCTGCCTCCCGTTGCTCTCCTCGAGTCCCTATGCCGCGACGAGCCCCATCCGCCCCGTCCACTGGATTGGGCTGGGCATCGTCGCTTTGGCACTTGTCATCGAAGGCGTGGCGGACGCGCAGCTCGCCGCCTTCAAGAAGGACGTCACCCAGAAAGGGCAAGTTTGCGAACGCGGCCTCTGGGCCTGGAGCCGTCATCCAAATTATTTCGGAGAATGGCTGGTGTGGGTCGGGTTTGTCCTGATGAGTTATAATGCCACCTATCGCGGCATCCCGGGGTTGGCGTGCGCGCTCATCATGTATCATCTGCTCACGCGCGTCACCGGCGTGGCCTTGACCGAGCGGCAATTGGTTGCATCGAAGGGCGACGCCTACGTCGACTACCAGCGACGCGTCTCGGCATTCTGGCCGCGGCCCCCGCGCCCGTAAGTACGCATTTGCCACCGAGCGACGGCGAGGTTTGCTGAACGCATGCAGACCTTTGAAGAGAATGGCGTACCTATGGAACGCTGGCGCGTCGGGGCTTCAACTTATGAGACTTGCCTGACCCGGGGTGCGCGACTGCTGCGTTGGAAACTCGACGTCCCCTCGGGGCACCGCGAAGTACTTCATTGGCCAGAAGGCGCGCCGATGGCACTCGACAAGATCGGTGCCGTGCGCGGCGGTAACCCGATCCTCTTTCCATTCATGGGGAGAAATTATGCCGACGGCGAGAGGTTGGCCTGGAAGGCAGCGGATGGCGTCAAGCGGCCTATGCCGCAGCACGGTTTCGCGCGGGACTCGGCTTTCGAGATCATCGAATCGGGCCCTAAACACGCGGTCTTGCGCATGATCCAAGACGAACGTGGCCGGGCGTGCTACCCGTTCCTTTATGACTTCCGAATCCGCTTCGACTTCCTCGAACTCTTCCTGCGCATCTCTTTTGAATTCGAGAACCGAGATACCAAACCATTACCTTGGTGTGCGGGACATCATTTCTACTTCACGCTCCCTTGGCACCCCGGGCTGAGCCGGCGGGATTACGTCATCAAAATTCCGTCCAAGAAACAGTGGCGCCATGCGGCGGACGGCAAACTCGTGCCCTTCGCGGAATTCAAAGGCGCGACGGAAATCGGCTTCGATAACCCGCACCTCTCGGACTGCATCTTCACGAACCTAAAATCCGCCACCCTCACCTTCGGTCCGAAGTCGGGCGAAGAAGACATCACCGTCAAAGTCGGCGAAGAGCCGATCCCGGGGAGTTGGGCGGCGGTCGTGACGTGGACCCCCGACCCTGAGGCACCGTTCTACTGCGTCGAACCTTGGATGGGCCCGCCGAACAGCCCTGAACATAAGAACGGGCTCCGATTTGCGGAGCCCGGTCAGGTCGACACCTTCGTCACCGAAGTGTCTTTAATGTAAGGCGGTCGCCTTACTTGTTACCGGCGTTCTTGATGGGCAAGCGGCCCTTGGACTTAGCCGGGGTCGACGTGGTCTTCTTGGCGGCCGGAGCGGCTTCAGGAGCCGGGGTCGCCACCGAGGTCACCGGGGTGAGGCCGGCGGCTGGGACAATACCATTGTCGATGCCACCGTCGGTGACTGCGCTTGGTCCTTTTTTAGGACCCATGCAACCGACGACAGAGAAGGAAAGGAGGGAGAGAACGAACAGATTGCGTACCATGGCAGTGGAGTTAGATTACGGGGACTCTACCGAGCATGACCCAACGCACAAGCGCAGATTCTGGCCCGATGACCCTATTCGTCTGCACCGGCAATTTCTATCGGAGCCGCCATGCGGAGGCCTTTTTTAACTGGCATGCCGCCAAATTAGACCTGCCCCATCGGGCTTTTTCCCGCGGCTTACTCACCTCCTTGGTCGCCGATGAGCCCACCCTAATCTCGCGCGACACCCAACGCCGGATGGGGGAATTAGGCATCCCGATGCACCTGACGGGGGCGGCCCCGACCCAGCTTCGACGCCGAGATCTGGAGCGGGCCCAACGCACCATCGCCCTGAAACGCGATGAGCACTATGCCATGATGTTGGAATCTCACCCCGAGTGGGCGGATCGCATCGATTATTGGGCGGTGCACGACATCGATTGCGCGCACCCCGACGACGCCCTGCCCCAGATCGAAAAGCAAGTTCTCGAACTGGTGCAGAAACTCCGCAAGTAAACGGAACTACTTAGGCGGCGGAACCGGCGTCGGCCCGACGCAAAGTTTCGAGGTAGTTCGCAGCCTGATTCAACAAGCCACGCAGTTCGGACAAAGTTTCGTGGCCGACTTCGGCCTTGGTGGCGGCGGCTTCTTTCAGGGATTCGGCGCGGGTGGCTAATTCCTTGGCTAGCTCATGGGCGGCGGCGATCGTCTTGGCCTTTAACTCACGGGTACGGGCGTCCAGACGAGCGGCCAAGGAATCGATATCGCGACCGAGCGTAAGACTCTTTTCTTTCAGCTCGGCGGCCATGATGCGCGTATCAGGCACGCGGCGGAGGTCTTCGGTGAGGCCGAGCTTGGAGAGCGTCCAGATGATCCACTTCGTCGGATCGAACTGCCAGGCTTTCACACCGTTACGATAGTCGTGCTGAAACTCGTGGTGATAGTTATGGTAGCCTTCACCAAACGTAAGCAACGCAACGGCACCACTGTCGCGAGCGCTGTGGGAAGTCGAGTAAGGCTGGCGTCCAATCATGTGGCAGAGCGAATTGATACAGAAAGTACCCTGCTGGACGACGACCGTACGGAGCAGACCGGCGATCAGGAAGGCGGCCAGCGCGGTCATACCGGGATTGGTATAACCGTTAAAGACGGCGAAGCCGTAACCCAAGACGGCGGGCATCACAAAGCCGACGAAAGCACCGATCCATTGCACGTAGCGGTGTTGCCACATCACGAGGGGATCGGCCTCGAGATCCTTGACGTTATTGACGGGCGTCGGCGGCTTTAGACGGAACAAAAGCCAGCCGATATGGGCGTAAAAGAAGCCTTTGGAGATGTCGTACGGGTCTTCATCTTCATCCACATGTTTATGGTGGATTCGGTGGTCGGCGGACCAATCGTGGGCCGAATTCTCGAAGGAAGCGGCCCCAAAAAGCAGCACGAACAGCTTAACCGGCCATTTGGCCTTAAAGGAAAGGTGGGAGAAAAGACGGTGGTAGCCCAAGGTGATACCGAAGCCCGTGGCATAATAATAGAAGATGAACAGCGCCCAGACGAAGCCCCAGCCGTGCACCTTGTTAACGGCATCGACCGGCAGGTGATACTGCGTCCAGAGGAACCATGGCACCACCGTCAGGGAGAGTAAGGCTGTCCCGATCAAGAAAATGGAAGTGACCCACTCGATGCGGTAGATTGGGAAGTTTTTGAACTTCATATCGGCGCAGTTTGAGCCCGCCGAGTGCCGTGGCGAGTGCAAATCACCCATCGAAAACGGCACTTATCCGTAACGAATCGCCGATGCTTAAGACGAAAAACGTGTCGAAAATGTGTTTTTCAAAAAATTAACCCGCTTAATTTGCTTTTTTAATCCGCATTACGCCGGCGACCTAACGTGTTCTTAACCGCTAATACTCGAACCGGCTCGCGCGTCTTAATCCAAACATCGCGTTCTTTTAAAAGCTTGGTCGGCAAACTCTGGCAAGCATCGCCGAAGGAAGTGAGCGGGAGACGCTGACCCTTGGGGGAACTATTAAAACCTGTGGCCGTCTCGGCGATTTTGGCGGCGACTTCGCGCGGATCGTCGTCTTCCAATAATTGCACCACCCAGCCCGTCAGGTCCTTAGGCAGGCCCTCTTCCGGCTCGCTGACTAGGACCATGAATTGCTTCTTGGCGGGCTTCTCCCTTTCGACAGCGTCTTCGGCGGCGGCTTCGCGGATCTGATTGAGGATCGCGGCCGCGACCCGCACGTCGACGCCGTTTTCTTTAAGTACGCGTTGCACTAAATCGATATCTACCTTGGCCATAGACCGACAGGAGAAGCCAAGGGGCCAACGGAGGGAAGGCGGAGTTATTCGCAACACCGTCCGGACGGCGTCGCAAGGGACAGGGGGAGGTTATCAAGGTAGGGGCAGCACCGCGTGCTACCCTAGCTAGGGCTGACCGCCCCAGTCAGCCACGGTTGAGCAAGGGTGCTCAACCCTACCTTATTGTCTTCCGGGTAGGGACACGACTGCGTCGCGTCCGTTCGCAACACTAGGCTCGGTGAGTCGGGTCAAGCTTGTCAGAGCTCATTACATCGGTCCGCCCACGGACGCCACGCAGTGGCGCCCCTACCTCGAGACAAGGGACAGGGGTAGGGTTCGATACCTTGGGATAGAACCAGTCGCAGGAATAAATATCCCAGCCAATCAACCTTCTCCTACCTGCTGCCTCCCAGCCAACTTGCCAACTGATCAACTGGTCAACTGGTCAACTAATGGTTCATGTACCCTCTGATTCACCGAGCCTCTATCTTGCCACCCGGCCGGCTTTATCTTCTGATTTCTCTTTTAGATGCCAGAGCACACCAAAGTCATGGGCAAAGAATGGGCCGACGCGCGCCGTCAGGCCTCCATCGACCAGCTACGCACGACCGTCGCCCCCTTGCTAGTTGGACAGGCTACTTTCACATTTGAGCTCGGGTGCGGGCACGGACATTGGCTGGCAGCTTATGCGGCCAAGCACCCTGAGGAGTTTTGCCTGGGGATCGACCTCATCACCTTACGGGTGGAAAAATCGCTGCGCAAACAGTCGTTAGGCAAGATCGCAAACATCGCTTTCCTGAAAGCAGAAGCGACGGAATTTCTCGAAGCCCTGCCGGCCGGATGTACTTTAGGTAAGATTTTCATCCTCTATCCCGATCCGTGGCCGAAAAAGAAACACCACAAACATCGTTTCATTTCGCCGGAGAATCTTAGCCTTTTGGCCCAGCACGCCTTGCCTGGGACGCGACTTCATTTCCGGACCGACCACGCTGATTATCATGCCTGGACGCTGGAACATCTCGCTACCGATCCGCATTGGAAAATCATCGCGGATGAAGCTTGGCCCTTCGAACAAATGACCTTTTTCGAAGAGCGAACAAAATTGAAACGCGACATCATCGCCGTGCGCGTTGCATAAACTTCGTCAATTAGCCGCTCGTTAAGTACTTCAGTTACAGGGGTTAACTGCGTCTAATGCTTTCCCTTGCCTTGCTGACTTTCAATCCTACTCATATAGGCCGTGAAGTCATTCCGCCATACGCGCATCACGTTTACCATCGGCCCCGCGACCGAATCCGAAGCTCAGCTTGAGGCCATCATCACGGCCGGAGCTGACGTTGTGCGATTGAACATGGCGCATGCGGATCACGCATGGGTGCGTAAGACCGTCGAGCGCGTCCGTAAGGTCAGTCTCAAGATGAAAAAGGAATTGGCGGTCATGATGGACATCAAAGGCCCAGAGATTCGGACCGGCGCCCGCACGGAATCCGTCCAGCTCAGCACCGGGCAAACCGTTGATGTGACCGGTTCAGATGCGGCCAAGGCTGAAGGCGACATCTTGGTGATCCCCACCAACTACCCGAAGATGATCGTTGCCGTACCTGTGGGCGGTATCGTCCTCGTGGATAACGGCCTGATCCAGCTGCGCGTGCTTGAACAACGCATCGACCGGTTGCGCTGCAAAGTCGAGCAACCCGGCCCGCTCGGGAGCCGTCGTCATATCAATCTCCCAGGCGTCAAGGTCGACCTCCCTGCCCTCACGGACAAAGACCTTGCCGACATCGCCGTCGGCTGCGAAGTGGGCGTCGATTTTTACGCCTTATCTTTCGTGCGCGAAGCCGCGGACGTCGACACCCTGCGCCGCGTGCTTTTAGAGCACCACTCCAAAGCTCATATCATTTCGAAGATCGAAGACCAGTCGGCCATCGAGCACCTGGGCTCGATCCTCAACGCCACCGACGCGCTCATGGTGGCGCGTGGCGACCTCGGTATTGAAATTCCTTACGAAACCTTGCCGCTCATCCAGCGCAAAGCCGTCGCCATGGCCATCGCTTGCCGCAAGCCCGTCATCGTCGCGACGCATATGCTGGAATCGATGATTCAAAATCCCGTGCCGACCCGGGCCGAAGTCACGGACGTTTCCAATGCCGTCCTGGAGATGGCAGACTCTGTCATGCTCTCGGGCGAAACGACGACAGGAAAGCACCCTATCCGATGTGTCGAAGTCATGGCCCGCATCGCTTCCACGACGGAAAATGAATTAGCCCGCGAACTTTCCCCCGAACAGCCAAACGAAACGCCGAAGGTGAAATTACTCCGGGCCGCCGCTGGCCTCGCCCAAGACTTGGGGAACACTGGCATCATCGCCTTTACGCGCAACGGTGACGTACCACGGACGCTTTCCTCGCTCCGCGCGGCAGGCTGTCCGATCTATGCCTTTGGCGAAGAAGAACACGTTCATCGCAAGATGGCGCTGCTCTGGGGCGTCTCCTCTTTTCAGGTCAAGTTCAGCCCCAAGGCCGAAGACAATATCACCACGGCTTTGATTCGTCTGCGCGATGAAGGCCTCTGCGTGCCCGGACAGGTCCTTGTTATCGTCACCAACGTCATTCTCGGTCCCCAGGTTATCGACAGTGTCCAGTTGCGCGCCGTACCGGCGATTGAAAAGCCGACGGCGTAAGGCCAATCAAGAGGCTTGGTTGATCAGAGGGCCGGAGGCTCACAATGAGTTGACCGGTGGGCCAGTTGGCCGGAGGGAGATACACAAGAGGCAGCGTTAGTTGACCAGTTGGCAAGTTGGCATGGGAGGCAGCAGGTAGGGGCGCCACTGCGTGGCGTCCGTAGGCGGACAGAAGTCACTGGCTCTGACAGTTTGCCCCGCTCATCGATGATCGCGCTGCGAACGGACGCGACGCAGTCGCGCCCCTACCTAAATACAAACTCAAAGGGAAACCGGAGACCGGATGATTGGCGGGGGAATGTGTTCTCGGGTGACGGCCACCAGGGCCAACAGCAATTCAGCCAACGGCCATCGGCTGCGCATTCCTGTGGCAGGCCCCCGAACCGCCGAATCCTGAACTCCCGGCGCCCGCTTCCGTCACCCGAAATGTCTCTCACACCTGAAAATATCTCCGGGCGAGAGCCTGCGTGCCGGAATCGCCTTCGCCAGCGGTCACGACTTCGCCGTACAATTTCGCAGCAAGTTCGAGCCCAGGCAACTTGATGCCCTGCTCGCGACAGACATCGAGAGATAGACCGATATCTTTGACGAAATGTTTGACGTAGAAACCCGGAGCGAAATCGCCCTTGAGCACACGAGGCGCGAGATTGAGCAGCGCCCAACTGGAAGCACCGCCGCCGGAAATCGAACGTAGCGTGGTCTCGAGATTGAGTCCCGTCGCATGGGCGAAAGCGAGCGCTTCGGACATCGCAATCATACCGGAAGCGATACCGATCTGATTAGCGAGCTTGCACAACTGGCCGGTGCCAGGGCCACCTTGGAGCACGACCGTCTTGCCCATTGCGGCAAATAAGGACTGGGCGAAATCATAATCCTTAGGCGCACCACCGACCATGATGGTCAGCGTGCCCTCGCGGGCGCCGCGATCGCCGCCCGAAACTGGAGCATCGAGCGGACTAAAGCCTTTAGCCGAAGCCTCGGCGGCGAGCGAGCGGGCCAGCGCCGGACTTGAAGTTGTCATATCGATCAGTACGCAACCTGGCTTAGCTTTCGACATGAAGCCCTGCGGACCGCGCCAGACCTCTTCGACGTCACTGGGATAACCCACCATCGAAATCGCTGCATCGACACCCATAACCGCTTCGGCCGGCGAGGCAGCCCACTTCGCGCCCAGTGCGAAAAGATCATCGGCCTTAGCCTTGGTGCGGGTGTAGACCGTGACCTCATGGCCCGCCTTGAGCAGGTTCGCGACCATGCTCTTACCCATCACCCCGGTGCCGACGAATGCGATCTTCATGGGTGCAGTGAATGGAGAAAGAGGACTGAGTCGAGGCAGAGGTGGGCGCGCGGCTTAAGCGCCGCGAGGTAAGAGGCAGCGTTAGTTGACCAGTTGATTGGTTGGCCAGTTGGCCGGAGGGAGGCGAAGAGATCAGGTGAAGACAGTGCAAAGGTGCAAAAGTGGAGGCAATCGTTTCGGGTGGCGGGTGGCGGGAGAGTTGGGATGGAGGCGCATCCCTACCAGAGGCAACTAGGGCAGCACGCGATACTGCCCCACCCTCGAGACCTCTTGCCCTCGAGCCGCTAATCCCCGAATCTTCCGAAATGTCCTCGGCACCCTTAACGGTCAGCGAATTATCTGATATCCTAAAGGGAACGCTGAACCGTATCGGCACGATTGAAGTCGTGGGTGAAATTTCTGGCTACAAACATTACGCATCGGGCCACCATTACTTCTCGATCAAAGATGCCGGCGCGACGTTGGCCTGCGTGCTGCTGAGCTATCAGGCCCGTTGGGTTAAGTTCCCGCTCGGTGACGGCGTCCAAGTCGTGATGAAAGCCAAGGCTGATGTCTATGCTCCGACCGGAAAACTTTCATTGATTGTCGATTCCCTGAAGCCAGCGGGTGAAGGCGACTTATTCCAAAAGTTTAAGGAACTCCAAGCCAAGCTCACAGCCGAAGGCCTTTTTGAAGATGCATTGAAGCGCCCCTTGCCCGACTTTCCGAAAGTCGTGGCGTTCGTCACCTCGGAGAGCGGTGCGGTCTGGCACGATTTCATCGAAGTCCTGAAGACGCGCGGGTGGAACGGCACCGCCTGGTTGGTGCCCGCCCGCGTCCAAGGCGATACCTGCCCTGGCTCGGTGATCAACGGGCTTAAAGAAGCCAATGCGATCCCAGGGATCGACCTCATCGTTGTCGGCCGAGGCGGAGGTTCGATGGAAGACCTCTGGGGCTTCAACGATGAAGCGCTCGTCCGGGCCGTCCGCGCCAGCAAAGCGCCGGTGATTTCCGCCGTCGGACACCAGACCGATTTCACCCTTTGCGACTTCGTGGCGGACAAGCGGGCCGAAACGCCGACAGCCGCGGCCGAACTCATTGCTTCAGGTCAGACAAAGTTACGCGAGAAACTGAAATTATTGGCGGCCGAATTGGCTCAACATTCGCCCAAGGCAAAATTACAATCGCTCTATCAGGATCTGGACCTGCTCAACGAACGCTTGGATGGGGCGGCGCAAGAAGTCATCGCGGATCATAAACACCATCTGTCCGAACTGGGTAGCGAATTGCATCGCCTCTCGCCCAAGGCCAGACTGGGCGTCACGCGCGAACGCCTGAATCAACTGGGCAAGCGCTTGCAATCGGCGGGCTTTGAATCTGTCCTATCACGTGGCTATGCCATCGTCCGCGACGCCGACGGCGCCGTCATCTCCTCGAGCAAGAGCGTAAGCAGCGGCCGTAAGCTGCGTCTGAAATTTAACGACGGCGAGGCCGGCGCGACGGGAAATTAAGAATGCGTCACGAGTTGATCGGTTGACCAGTGGGCAAGTTGACAAGGGAGGCGGTTCGGGAGCTGGCCGCAGAATCCTGATTGCTGATGGCCGAAATGCCGACGCCCGAGGGGCTGACTTCCTGGGGGCCGTCACCTGTCACCCATCTCGTTTTCATGCGGCCAGACGGTAGGGCGCTCAACCCTACCCGAGGCAACTAGGGCAGCACGCGGTGCTGCCCCGACCAAAGGATAGCGGATGCGATGTCATCGCATCCCTACCTCGCGACGGAAATTAGTAAGCCTTTGCCATCACCACGCGGCGAGCGCTGGGCTCGCCGGTGACGACGCATTTGCCGGGCTCTTCCTTGGCGTCGAGCGGGATGCAACGGATCGTGACCTTAAGCTCATCCTTGAGGCGTTTTTCAACTTCTTTGGAGCCATTCCAGTGGCACATCGCGAAACCGCCGTGCATTTCGGCTTTCTCGGTATTCTTGGGCGTAAAGTAAGCTTTCAATTCCTCCCAAGAATTAATTTCACGGGTATGTTCGGCGCGATGGGCTTTCGCCCGGGCCAGCAAGTTATCTTGGATCGACTGCAGACGATCGATGATCGTCGCCACGAAGTCGACGCGCGGGACGCCGGCCTTTTCACCCGTATCACGACGAGCAGTAAAGACCGCGTTAGAAGCGAGGTCGCGCGGACCGACTTCGACGCGGATAGGCACGCCTTTTTTGATCCAGCCCCAGACCTTATCTCCGCCGCGCATATCACGATTATCAATCGTGACGACCAGCTTGCGGTCGTGGAAGCGCTGGGCGGTAAGTTCTTTCTGCAGCGATTGGCAATAGGTGAGGATGTCGGCCTTGGTGGCGTCGTCCTTATAGATCGGGATGATCACCACATGCTGCGGAGCCAGGCGAGGTGGCGCGATGAAACCATCGTCATCCGAATGCGTCATGATCATGCCGCCGATAAGACGCGTGGAGACACCCCAAGAAGTCGTGTGTGCAAGCTGCATCACACCGGTCTCATCCTGGAAGCGGATATTGCATGACTTCGCGAAATTCTGCCCAAGGTAATGCGAGGTGCCGGCCTGGAGAGCCTTGCGATCCTGCATCATCGATTCGATGCAGAGCGTATCGACGGCGCCCGGGAAGCGTTCGCCCTCCGTCTTGCGACCCATGATCACGGGCATCGCCATATAGTTCTCGGCGAAATCCGCGTAGACGCGGAGCATCTTATGCGTCTCTTCGACGGCTTCTGCTTCGGTCGCGTGGACGGTGTGGCCTTCTTGCCAAAGGAACTCGGCGGTGCGGAGGAAAAGGCGCGTGCGCATCTCCCAGCGGACGACATTGGCCCATTGGTTGATGAGAATCGGGAGATCGCGGTAGGACTGCACCCACTTCGAATAAGTTTCGCCGATGATGGTTTCGGAAGTCGGACGGACGATGAGCGGTTCTTCGAGTTCGCCGGCGGGGATGAGCTTGCCGTCGGGGCCGGCCTCGAGACGCGAGTGCGTGACCACCGCGCACTCCTTGGCAAAACCTTCGACGTGCGCGGCTTCCTTTTGGATGTAGCTGACCGGAATAAAAAGCGGGAAATAGGCGTTCACGTGGCCCGTCTCCTTGAACATCGTATCGAGGTCGCGCTGGATATTTTCCCAAAGCGCATAGCCCCAAGGCTTGATCACCATGCAACCGCGGACGGGGCTGTTTTCGGCGAGGTCGGACGCTTTGATCACCTGCAAATACCACTCTGGGTAATCCTCTTGGCGAGTAGGCGTGATGGCGGTCTTGGGCTTGGCGGCGGGCTGCTGGGACATAAGGTCAGTAAAGAGG
>DKND01000002.1:20809-21957 GCA_002470605.1 Opitutia bacterium UBA7397 | reverse complement strand
ACCGGATGATTAGCTGGGGTATATGACCGAAGGATTAATCCCGGTTTCCGGTTTCCCTTTGAGTAACTGAAGTGTTTCGGGTGGCGGTCTTACCAACTCTTCGCCAGCTCGATCAGCTTTGCCGAGGCTTGGGTCATGGCTTCGGTTCTTTCTTTTTCGCCGCTATTGACGCCCTCGGCATGAATAAAAGTGACATCCATGATGCCGATGAAGCCGAGGATCTTGCGCAGATAAGGTTCTTGAAAATCGTAATCCGTCCCAGCGACGAAGCCTCCGCGGGAAGTAATGACGAGTGCTTTTTTACCGTGGAGCAAGGGGACGACGCCTTGCTCGGTAATTTTAAAAGTCATGTCGGTTCGGACGACTTGATCGATCCAGGCCTTGAGCGAGGCCGAGATTGTGAAATTATGCATCGGAGAGGCGATGAGCAGGGTGTCACAGTTAAGTAGCTCAGCGGTTAATTCATCGGAGTGATGTAATATCCCTTTCATCGAGGGGTCATGTTGATCACCCGGGGCAAAGGCCGCGCCGACCCAGGCATCGGAAATGAAGGCGGGCGGGTGATGTCCGACGTCGCGATGGGTGACGTGTAAGCCTGGGAGGCGAAGTCGCAGATTCTGAATGAAACCTGCGGAAAGTTTGCGCGTCACCGAACGGACCGAGCGAGGGGAAGCGTCGATGTGGAGGACTTTCATGCTTACAGGGTATCCGCTAGGCAGGGGAAGTCAAAGGGGTGAATTCCAAGACAAGGGAGACCGGAAACCGGATAGTTTGCTGGGACATATGTAGGTCCGCAGCATTCTTTCCGGTTTCGGGTCTCCCTTTGAGTTAAGGCAGCTATGTCGTGACGCTGTCCCGACCCTACCTCATTCTAACCTCTCAGTTCGTTCCTTTGGCCAACGTCGCTTTGAGTTCGGTCACGAACTGAGCGTAAGCGGGATCCTTGGCGACGTTGGTCAGCTCCTTGGAATCCTTCTGGTGGTCGTAGAGTTCGATGCCCATTTGGCCGTCGTTCCATTCCGTGTAGCGGAAGCGCTCGGTGCGAACGGAACGGCCGACCTTACTGCCGACAACTTTCTTCTGTTTGCCGCCGGCGAACGAGGCATCTTTGTTGGCGGCACTAAAGTCGACTTGCGTGTAGGCCACGT
>DKND01000002.1:8423-20791 GCA_002470605.1 Opitutia bacterium UBA7397 | reverse complement strand
CAGAGGTCGGCGATTGTGGGATAAAGATCGAGGAGTTCGGCGATACGATTCGATGACTGACCAGCGGTCTTCATCCCAGGGTCACGAATAATCAGGGGAACGCGGGCGGAATCTTCGTAGAGGGAGCGTTTCTGCCAGAGACCGTGTTCGCCGAGATTGTAGCCGTGGTCGCTGATGAAAATGACGACGGTATTTTTATCGAGGCCTTGCTTTTTAAGTTCTTCGAGTACGAGCCCGAACTGGGCGTCCATGAAACTCATTGAAGCCAGGTAGGCCTGCTTGGCGGTGCGCTGCGTATCCTCGGTCATGCCATAGTTGGCCACCGTCGTATTGGAAAGGGCTACTTGAGGCTTAGAGGCGCGGTCGGCGGTCGGATCTGGTACGATCTCGAGTTTATCTTTAGGATAGAGTTCGAAATATTTCTTCGGAGAAACGTAGGGGGTGTGCGGACGGAAAAAACCGACTGCCAAGAAGAAAGGTTTAGCGTGCGTTTCCTTGAGGAAGGAGATGGCCTGGGCGGCAATCTTGCCGTCGGTCTGCTCTGCATCCGTGCCTTCGGCGGCGAGCCAGCTCAGCGTGCCACCGTAATTGCCTGAACCTACGAGGATTTGGCCCGTCTTCCCGTTGGCCTTATCGGCCGACGTGCCGGCACCGATGCCAATCGAGAAGATTTTATCTTCGTCGTCGCAATCGCGACCACGGGGATTCCAAACCTGCTCCCAGGACTGCGGGTCATCAAGACCGTTGGTGCCGATCTCTTTGGGCACGCTGTAGTGATAAAGTTTACCGATGCGGGCGACGGAATAGCCATTATTCTTAAACATCTGCGGCAACGTGACGATGTCGGGAATGACTTTACGAAACTCTTTTGCGTTGTCGGTGACGCCGGTGGTGTCCGGGCGCAGACCGGTGAGGAAGGAGGTGCGGCTTGGGTTACAGAGCGCGTATTGGCAATAAGCACGATCGAAGCGGACACCGGAACGGGCGAGCGCGTCGATGTTCGGCGTCAGCACCGGACCGCCGTAGGTTCCCATGCGTGTGCCGCAATCGTCGGAGACGAGTAGTAGGACGTTCTTACGGGGCTCAGCTGCGAAGGCGGATAGGCAGGCGAGGAGGGCGAGGGCTTGGGTCAGTTGCATGGGACTATCTAGGGGACAAGTGGGCACGTGGGCAAGGGGGCAAGGGGGCAAGATTAGGGATAGGGGTAGGGGTGGGGGTAGGGTTAGGCAGGCGACCAAGACTAATTAGTCTTGGCTGCACTTCCTTGCCCACGTGTCAACTTGCCCACGTGCCCCCTTATTCTTCGCTTACACTTCCCAGTCGTCGCCCTTGCCCTGAAGGACTTTGTCGATCGCGCTGAGCACGAGGTCGACAGCTTCTTCCTGGGACGTCTTGTCGGTCTTGATATGGACCTCAGGAGCTTCGGGAGCTTCGTAAGGAGACGAGATACCGGTAAATTCGGCAATCTCACCACGGCGGGCCTTTGCATAGAGACCCTTCACGTCGCGAGATTCACAGACGGCGAGAGGGGCGTCGACGAAGACCTCGATGAACGTGTGGTTCGCGAGGGCGGCGCGGGCTTTGGCGCGGTCGGCGGCTAACGGGGCAATCAGGGTGACAAGCGTGATGTGGCCCGTGCCAGCGAAGAGCCCGGCGACGGCGGAGGCACGACGGACGCTTTCGGCGCGGTCGGCAGCGGAGAAGCCAAGGTCTCGATTGAGCGAGACGCGGAGGTCATCACCGTCGACGCGGATGACGTTACGGCAGGCGTCAAAAAGACGACGCTCGACGGCTTCGGCGATGGTTGATTTGCCTGAGCCCGAGAGGCCTGTGAACCAGACGACTGCCGGAGGGTGGCCGGCGCGGGCGCCACGTTCGCTGGCCGTGACTTTGCCAGAAGGCGCTTCAGACTTCGAAATCGCATCGAGGATAATGCCGCCGCCATGAATGCGGCCGCCTTCTTCGAGGGCGAACCGACCCGTGATGGGGCACTCGTTGTGCAGGTCGTAAGCGATATTACGTGTGGCACGGACAATGACCTCACAGATTGAATCGCGCGGTACGCTGGTTCCTTCTTTTGATTCGAGGGTCGAGGCGTCGGTAATCTTCTCGATCTTAGCGATGACGGCTTCGACGTTCTGGGTTAGCAGGCGCAAGCGATAAGTCTTATTTTGCTGGAGCGGCTCCTTGCCGAGCCAGAAGATACGGGCACGGAATTCCCGACCGACTCGGGGTTGGTTCGAGGGGTGGGAAGCGACTTGGCCGCGTTCGACAAAGATCTGTTCGGAGAGGGTGACGCTGGCGGAGCCGCCGGTCCCGACGACTTCACGTGACTGCGGTCCGGGCCAATCTTCAAAGGTACGCACGGTGCTGCGTCGGCCGCCCGGTTGGAAGATGAGTTCATCTCCAGGACGGATGGCGCCGGCTTCGACGCGGCCGGCGATGATGCGGCGTTCGTCGAATCGGTAGATATCTGATACCGGCAGGCGCAAGGGTAAGCCGGTGAGGTCATCTTCATGCGCAAAATTATCCAGAGCTTCCGTGACCGTAGGGCCTTTCCACCAATTCATTTTGGTTGAGCGTTCTACGACGTTCTCACCGTGTTTGGCGGCGATGGGAATAAAATGAACGGCATTCAGGCCGAGCGTCTTCAGGAAGGCCGAGTATTCTGTACGGATTTTTTCGTAGGTTGCCTCGTCGTGATTAACGAGGTCCATCTTGTTCACCAGGACGACGAGTTGCTTCACGCCCAGGAGCGAGAGCAGGAAGGCGTGGCGACGAGACTGATCCATGACGCCTTCTTTGGCGTCGATGAGTAATAAAGCAGCCGAAGCGCTGGCGGCACCTGTCACCATGTTCTTCAGAAACTCTTTATGTCCCGGCGCATCGATGATGGCGTAGGCTCTTTGTTTGGTGCGGAAAAAGATCCGCGTCGTATCAATCGTGATATTCTGTTCCTGTTCTTCGATTAGGGCGTCGAGAAGGAAGGCATATTCGAATTCCATGCCTTCGATGGCGCAGTTCTTGCGGACTTGCTCAATCTTGCCGTTAGGTAGCGAGTCGGTGTCGTTGAGAAGACGGCCGACGAACGTGGATTTTCCATGGTCGACGTGACCGACGACGACGACATGCATCTTGCGGTGATCTTCGATGGAAAGAGAAGGGGAGCTCACAGGTTGGGAAAGGTTTTGGGTGTTCATGGTTGGGTTGATCGGCTGGACGGTTTACATGAATCCCTTGGCGCGGAGTTCCTGCATGGAATTACGTCCGACGTGGTCTTGGGCGCGACCGGCGCGTTCGCTGGTCTTGGTGAGTTTCAGTTCCTCGATGACTTCATCGATGTTGCTGGCCGGGCTGTCCACCGGATGGGTGATGGGGTGGCAACCAAGCGAACGGAACCGTTTGCCGTTACGGGAAAAATAGAGCGTAGGGTTCGGGATGTTTTCCCGACGGATGTATTCCCAGATATCAAGTTCGGTCCATTCAAGCAAGGGCTGCACTCGGACGTGTCCGCCTTCGGGCGCGGTGCTGGCGAACTGGCCCCAGAACTCTGGTGGCTGATCTTTGTAATCCCAATTACCTTCGGCCGAGCGAGGTGAGAACCAGCGTTCTTTCGCACGGGTAGGGTCTTCGTCGCGCCGAATGCCGGTCACAAGAGCATCCCATTTAAATTCGTCGATCGCGGCTTTGAACGGTACGGTTTTAAGCTCATGGGTCACGGTGACTGGGTCGTGCGTCGAATAACCGATGCCGCGACGGATGGCGTCTTCATTGACGCGCACGATCAGATCGATGCCGTGGATTGCCTTGGCTTTCTCGCGGAACTCATACATCTCTGGAAACTCATAAGTCGTATCGATGTGCAACAGCGGAAAAGGAATTTTTCCGCAGAAAGCTTTGCGGGCGAGCCAGATGAGGACGTTGGAGTCTTTGCCCATGGACCAAGGCATGCAGACGGAGCGGAAGTTGGCGAAGGCCTCACGGAAGACGTGGATGGACGTCTGTTCCAAGCGCGTGAGGTGGTCGTTTTGAGCGTTACGTGACATGTTGAGCAAAAGTTTATTTTTGAGTGCGAGTGTGCAGCCCGCATTCTTTTTTATCGAAGCCGGGCCAGCGGCCGCCGCGTTCATCGCCGCCTGAAGATGGCTGGGTGCAAGGTTGGCAACCGATGGAACGGTAGCCAAGGTCGTGAAGCGCGTTATGAGGCAGGTCGTGTTCTTTCAGGTAGGCCCAGACTTGGTCGCGACTCCAGTCGACGAGCGGGTTAAGTTTCCAGACGTCGGAATTATCGGGCCGAGCGGCGAGCGAAAGGAGCGGGGTAGCCGAACGCTCGGCACTTTGATCTCGGCGCATACCGGTGATCCATAGGTCGAGGTCGAAGAGTTTCTTGCCAAGGGAATCTACTTTGCGAAGTTCGCAGCATTTCTCGGGGTCGCGCTTCCAGAGTTCGGCGCCGTATTGGGCGGCCTGCTGTTCGACAGTTTGCGCAGGCAGGACTTCCTCGACTTTGATGCCGAGGTGGGCTTCGAGCTTCGCCTTGAACGCGAGCGTCTCGGGGAAGAGCAGGCCCGTATTGAGCGTAAAGGCCTGAATGGGCAGGCCAGCTGTCTTAGCAAGGTGCAGGATGACGATGCCAGCGGGCTGGAAACTCGTGCCAATGCCGGCGCGAGTGCCGAAGGTCTCGAAGGCCCAGCGCAGACGGTCCACCGGCGCCAGCGTCGAGAGACGGGCGTCGAGTTCCGGAATGCGAGCTGGATCGAGTGCAGACATCGACTGACTTAAGCGGCGGGAGCGGCAGGCCAGACAGCGGCCTGGTCTACCCAATCACCAAAAGCTTGTCCTGCTTTACGCTCTTTGGCGTATTGTTTGAAAAGTTCTCCGATGAGGACGGGGATTTCGTCCGCAAGCGCGGCTTCTCTCCAGAGGCGCGCGAGGCGAGTGCCTTCACGGTTACCACCGAGCATGATGTTATACTTGCCCGGGGCTTTGCCCACGAGGCCGATTTCAGCGTTATAAGGACGGGCACAGCCATTTGGGCAGCCGGTCATACGAACGACAAGTTCTTCATGGGCGATACCCGCTGCGGCTTGACCTTCTTCGAGTTTCGCGAGGAACTGCGGGAAGACACGTTCAGATTCGGCAAGTGCCAGTCCGCACGTAGGGAGAGCAGGGCAGGCCATACCGCGTCCCTTGATCAGGCCAGGATTAAAGACGATGGCACAACCATGGTCGTGTAGGATTTTCTCGATCGCAGCTTTGTCGGCTTCAAGGATGTCCGAGAGGATCAGGTTTTGCGTAGCGGTCAGGCGGAAAGTCGGTGCGAATTTTTCCGCGATCAAGCGTAATGCTGTTTTCAGACGATAGGTTCCGGCATCTTTGACGCGGCCCGTTTCGACGAAAAGACCGAGGAACGAACGTCCATCTAATTGTTTGAACCAGCCAAATGCGTCTCCCTGTCCTTTGAAGAGGAAAGGTTTGGCCGTAGGCAGGGGCGCTCCCAGCCGCTGCGCGAGTTCGGCACGGAACCACTCAACACCCTTTTCTTGGAGGACGTATTTTATCCGAGCGTGCTTACGGTCGGTGCGATCACCCCAATCGCGGTGAATCGAAATGACAGCAGCGCCGACGCTCACGACTTGTTCGCGCGTGATGAATCCGATGACGTCTGCCAGGCGAGGATAGGTGGCTTTATTACCGTGCGAGGTGCCCAATCCGCCGCCGACGAGGAGGTTGTAGCCGATCAGCTTGCCGTTCTCGACGATGGCGACGTAGCCCATATCGTTGGTAAAGATATCGGTGTCATTATTAGGTGGAATGGCGAAACCGGTTTTAAATTTACGAGGCAGGTAAGTTTTTCCGTAAAGCGAATCCGTCGGTGCGCCAGATTCATCCGTGTCGGCGGGCGGCGGCATGTACGGGTTGGCTTGGTCGACCGAGGCGCGGGCTTTGGCGATCTTGTCTCCAAGGCCAAGGTCGACTTGGACGCCATCGACCCAGATCGAGTGGTAGGCCGTGGTGCGTGGGAGCAGGGCGCGGGTGACCTCAAAGGCGTCGGCATCGACCGCGACGGCAATCTCATCGACCGGTGGATTAGAAGGGGCGGTGACGTTACGATTCACGTCGCCGCAGGTGGCGAGGGTGGAGCTAAGCGCATCGTTGATTGACTTGATCAGCGGTCCGATACCTTTTTGCAGCACGCCGTGAAATTGGAAAGTCTGGCGAGAGGTGATACGGAGTGTGCCATTGGCAAAGCGGCCCGAGAGTTCGTCGTAGACGATGTATTGAGCTGCCGGGACGATGCCGCCCGTCTGACGGGTGCGAACCATCACGGAGTATTCTTTGCCCGTCTTGCGCTTGTCGCGGTCGTCTTGTTGGTAAATCCCGTGGAACTTGATGAATTGTTCGTCATCTCCCGTGAAACGATCAGCTTCAGGATTGGCGAGGGTTTCGCGAATATTGCCCGAAAGGTCCGGCTTCTCGGCCTTCATGATTTCGTTCTTGGAGAGGGGCTTATCGGGTTTTGTGTCCATAGATTGATTTAACTTGATATCTTTACCTATGATTACATAAATAGGGGTCAAGTTTAAATAAATGGTAAAGAATGTCAGTGGCCGGGTGGTCTTTGTTGGGGCGGGCCCTGGGGCGCCCGACCTTATAACAGTGAGGGGACTAAGGCTGCTGCAGCAGGCTGACGTGATCATCCATGACGCGCTCCCGGGAGATGCTCTTTTGCAAGAGATTCCGACGACGACGAAAATCGTGCCGGTCGGCAAACGTTGCGGCGTGCATTCGTCGACCCAGGAAGAAATCAACGCCATCCTCGTGCGCGAAGCCCTGCAAGGTGAACTAGTCGTGCGTCTCAAGGGTGGCGACCCTGGCATTTTTGGACGCTTGGGTGAAGAGATGGATCACTTAGCGTCGAAAGGTATTCCTTTTGAAGTCGTGCCGGGTGTCACGGCCGCGACCGCTGCCGGTGCCGACGCCGCCTTTCCTCTCACCCATCGCGGAAAAGCCGCCTCCGTCACTTTCCTTACCGGACATTGCGCTGACGGTACGGATCAGAACTGGAAGGCTCACGTGCAGACTGGGGCGACTCTCTGCCTTTATATGGGAGCCAAGGCGCTACCTTCGGTGGCTGTTAAACTCATCGCCGCCGGCGCGCCAGCGGATCTCCCGATTCGTCTGCTCTCAAAGGTTTCGCAAGACGGCGCCTCTGACGTGCTCACAACTTTAGATGACCTCGCTACGGGCAAGGTCGACGTTGCCGTACTGCCCACGCCGCTGATCGCGGTCGTCGGTGCCGTCGTCGCTCCTCCCCGCCATGCGGGCCTGATGGGCCGTATCGCGGCGTTCGCCTAAGTTTAGTTATTTCCGGCGCTTTGAGCGGGAATAGAAGAAGGCAATGGCCCAAAGGATGATGCCTGAGGAAATGCTCACCAAGGTCCGCCCCGATGAGCTCTGACCGATGTTCGTGGGTAGAATGTATCCTAAGGTTATGGGCAGGAATAACGCGAGGAGCACAATCAAGATGGTCTCTTGCTTGGCGGACAATTCCAACCGTTTGTCGGCAAAGCGTGCCGCCAGCACTTGGGGTAGCAGCGGGTGGGTTCCTAGCAGGGGGCTGATTTTCCAGCTTTGGATATCCGCCGGCGCATGCTCTTTGGCGATCGTCGCAACGTCTCCGTCGCTGCCGGCATGTCGGCCGGGGAGAAGGAAGAGCATCAAGATGACGGTATCACCTTTGAGTTTTGTCAGGCCGAGCGCGTTTTGGAGTAACGGTTCATTGAAGGCATACTCCGGTCCCTCGCGCCGTTCCATCGAGCAACCGATAAGCTCGCCATCCTCAAGGCTGAGTTGATTTCGTAACTGGGTAGCGAGCGAGTTGCGGCAGACCGTCACTTCGAGAATGGGCGAGCCGTGGTCACAGAGCAGCACGGTGCCGCTGCCTTTGGTCCATCCGGTCGACTTCAGATTATCGATGAGCATGCTGGTGAGTTCAGCGCCAGCGTCACCGAAGAGCGGTTCGCGGATACGGAGCTTCATCTTACCGGGTTGGGCGTCGGCGAAGACCTTGGGGAGGTATTCGGTGATCGCGCGGCTGGGCCCGATGAAGAGCGGGAGCACGACGAGTTCGTCGATGCCATCGAGTTTGGCCAGCCGGACGGCGTCTTCAAAGATGACCGCGGGTACGCCGCCGAGCAGGGCGGGGTCGATCTTGGTCGAGTGCATTGTCGAGACTGGATGCACGGGATGGCCGATCAGCTTGCCGACTTCTTGGGCCAGTCCACGCAGGGCTAACGTTGCAGCGGGTTCATAAGAACCGTTGTCGACAAGGAGGATGCGGGTGCCGGCCATGAGAGTTAAGTGAGGGATATCCTGCCTATTTGCAACGCAGGGTTGGTTGATTCCGGGTTGCCTCGTTTCGGAAGCAGCGTAGTCTTCAAGTATGCCTCGTTGTTTTCTTGCCCTTGTTGCTCTGTGTCTGAGCTTCGTTTCTCTTTCCGCCGGTGAGGAGGGTTGGTTGACCGATCTGGAGACTGCCAAGAAAGTCGCCCAAGCAGAGAAGAAAGATATCTTGGTTGATTTCACCGGTAGTGATTGGTGCGGCTGGTGTATCCGCCTGAAAAAGGAAGTCTTTGATCAACCACAGTTTGCCGAAGCTTCGAAATATTTCGTCTTGGTCGAAATCGATTTTCCTCGTTCGAAGACCCTTGCGCCGGAACTCAAAGCGAAGAATGACGCCCTCGCAAAAAAATATAACATCCAAGGCTTCCCGACGATCCTGCTCCTGGATGCGCAGGGTGAAGTCTATGCTCAGACCGGCTATCAGGCCGGTGGCCCCGAGAGTTACTTGAAACACCTAGCGCAACTCCGCCGTCAAAATACCGCCGAAGGTAAGCAGGCTCTCGCTGCCCGTTTGGAATTTGAAGCCAAAGAGCACGCATTGACCGATGCGCTTTCCGCTCAATTAGATCCGCTGCTGGAGAAAAAAGACCTGGCCGGAGCTGAGGTCGTTTTAGCTAAATTCATCAAAGACCGTAACGTCACCGGAGAGCTAAGGCTCAGCCTGCTCAAGGCGCGCGTCCAGATTGTCGCGATGTGCAAGCCTGGCGATCACGAGGCCGTCATAAAGGTCATCGATGAGGTCCTCGCCGAATCCAAAGATTCCAGCACCCTCGAAGAACTAAAAGAACTTCGGGTTCGCGTCGTCGCCGTGCGAGACGAAGCCCTTAAGTCGAAGACGAAGTAAGCCCCCTATTTAAAGCCGATATTTACTACCCATGATAACGTCTATCCGCTCTCTCGCCGTTTTCCTGTCGATTTTAATGGGGGTCTTGCCGGCCTCGGCCGCGACCAAATGGCTTAAGAGCATGGAGGAAGCCAAGGCCGTAGCTCTCAAGGAGAATAAGAAAATACTCGTAGACTTCACGGGTAGTGATTGGTGCGGTTATTGCATCGCGCTCGACAAGGAGGTTTTCGATAAGCCCGCCTTCGCGGCTTTTGCCAAAGACTATGTCCTGGTGAAACTTGATTTCCCGAAGTCAAAAAAACTTCCTCCTTCGGAAGCCGCGAGCAATGCGAAAGCCAAAGAAAAATATCAAGTCCGAGGTTTTCCCTGCGTCTTAGTCATCGACCCCAAGAACGGTGAAGCCATGGCTCAAGTCACGGGCTATTCTCCTGGTTCGGGTCCAGAAAAATACTTGCCCCGTTTAAGTGCGGCGAAAAAAGAAGGTGAAGCCGCCCCGGACGGGCAAAAGACGGAAGCGGCGAAGAAGGCTGCGAAAGGGGCGTAAAGTTTTCAGACGCTACCTTGGATGATTTCCATCGGGGTCTTGCCTTTGGCACGTAAATCACGAATCGATAGACCCTCGGCCCGTTTCGATAGTCGTTGTCCGGTCTGATCTAATACCAAAGCGACGTGCGCCCAGGCGGGCGGCGACCATCCCAGCGCGCGATAGAGTAGTAGCTGCCGTGCGGTCGAAATCAGGAGATCGGCGCCACGCACGACTTCCGTGATTTTCATTTCGTGGTCATCTGCGACGACGGCGAGTTCGTAGGATGGAAAGCCATCTTTGCGCCAGACCAAGAAATCGCCGAAATCTTGACCGGCTTGAAAGCTTTGCGGACCTTGTATGGCGTCGTCAAAACGGATTACTTCTCCGTCCGGTACGCGAAACCTCCAGTTATTATTACCGGGGGCCATGGCATCGCTGCCCGTTCCGGGAGCGGGCCTTAAGGCAGGCGGGAAAATAGGCTCCGCATCTTCTTCCGCATGGGGAGCGGTGAGGGCGCGCGCGACATCCTTGCGCGATTTTTCGCAGGGGTAGATGTGGCCGCTTTGTCGCAACTTCAACCAAACCTCGCGGAACCAGGTGAGTCTTTGAGATTGGACATAAGGAGCATGCGGGCCTCCGATATCCGGGCCTTCTTGCCACTGTAGGCCTAACCATTGGAGGTCTTCGATCGCTGCCTCGGCAAATACGGGTCGGCAGCGCGCGTCATCCAAGTCTTCGGTGCGATAAATAAGCGTCCCGTTGGCTTGCTGGGCTCTTTGGGCGGCTAAGGCGAATGTTCGGGCGTGGCCGAGGTGCAAGAGCCCTGTAGGGGTCGGGGCGATACGTCCGCGATACATCGGCGGGAATCGTTAAAGCGGGTTACCCGTGTCGATGAATTCCCACGGAATGCCGAATTCGGTCGCGACGGCCGTTGCTAGCGCTTTGACGCCCCAGGTTTCGGTGGCATAGTGTCCGCAAGGGTAGAGGTTCCAGCCTTGTTCCTGGGCTTCGTTGAAATGTTCTTCGCGGAGTTCTCCGGTGATCAGTGTGTCGCAGCCGTGGCGTTTGAGCGCGGGTAAGGCCGAACGGCCGCTTCCGCTGAGGATAGCGATCCGGCGAGGTTTCTTCGCGCCGAATTCGATACCTTTGTAGGTCTTGGGGTAGCTGGCTTTCAGGCGTTTAACTAAAATATTACGCGCGAGTCCGCGGCAGAGGCAGGCGATGGGTACGCCTTCGTAGTCCACGAACCAATCGGTGATTTTTAAACCGAGGTCTTGGGCGATCAGCGCATTGTTGCCGATGGCGGGATGGGCGTCCAAGGGCAAGTGGCTGGAATACAGCGACAGGCCGGTCTTTTTCAGCGTATCCTTACGTTGTTTTTTGACCATCCGTTCGGGCGAGACGGGACGCCAGTAAATCCCATGATGGACAATCAGGAAGTCGATGCCTCTTTGCGCGGCTAATTTAAATACTTCGGAACCAGCGTCCACGGCCGCCCCCACTTTTCTGACGGTGGCTTTGCCACGATGTTGTAGTCCATTCTTGGCGCCGTCGAAATCTTTGATCGCCGAGCGGCGCGTGAGGGCGTCGCAGAAACGTACGATGTCAGAAGCGCGGGCGGACATGGTTTACAGGGGTTTGAAGTTGATCGGTGCTACAGCCGCCTGGTTCAACGTAGCTGGATCAAAGAGTGCGGCCGGCAATGCGAGGTGGACGGCGGCTTCGGTGATTTTGAGTAAGTCGACGTCCCGGGTTGACTCATCGCGGACGCTGCATGCACCCAGAATCCATTGGTCGTCGGTCTTGGCAAACTCTTCGACCTGCAAGGTGCGGGTGCTCTTATTTTGATTATTCATGCTAACGGCTTGGACGAGTACGCCGTAAGAGCGGTCGAGGCCGAAGGTGACGAAGCTGGGTTCGCCTTGGGCCGGATTTTTGGCGACGAAAAAATGCACGGGACGTCCTCGGGCTTGGTCGGTTTTGACGTAGTGTGTGTCGCTCCAATGCGTAAAGGGCAGGTGTAAGTCGAAGGGTGTGAGCAAGAGTCCGTCCGCTAGCGGAATGGAAAGGCTTCCCGTCGGCAAGGACACAGCGGCCTGGCCGGCTTGCGCCCGCCACAGGGTCGATTCGGTGTCAGCTTTCATCGCGATGAAGGCTTGGGCCATCGATCCGTCAGCTTGGCGGATTTCGACGCGGACCTTGGAGCCTTCGGCGGAATGTGTAGCCCAGATCGTTCCGTGTACGGCTAGGCTGGAATCGCCTTTCCGTGGTTTGTGTACGATCTCAAATTTGAAGCAGACGTCGGAACTTAAACCCGAACGACGAAAGTCGCTTAAAGTTTTTGCCGCCTCGGTCGCACTTAACTGTGCAAAGCCATCTTCGACCACCCGAGGCTGGGCAGATAACGATAGGGCACCAAGAAGCATTACCCAGCGAACGGACAAGCTGAGTAAGGTCAGGCGCACCAGGTCCGATTTACTTGGCCGGCGCTGAAGCCGCAGGCTTAGGAGCGGCGGCGGGAGCAACTGGCTGGGAAGGGGTCGCGGGAACCGTTGCGGCTGGCTTAGCAGCAGCAGCGGAAGGGGCAGCAGG
>DKND01000002.1:1476-8374 GCA_002470605.1 Opitutia bacterium UBA7397 | reverse complement strand
GCCGACTCGCCTCCAAAGACGGTTTCAGCAGCGCCACCACCGAGGGCAGCGCCCATACCGGCATTGGCACTTGGCTTCTGCATAAGGATAATGAGCACCACGAGAATGCAGACCACAAAGAGGGCCACCACGGATGCATAGAGAAGAAAGTCCTTCATGCCTGTATCCAAGGGGTCGAACCTTGATAAAACAACGCCAAAATCAGGCCGGAAGGTAGGCCCCCCCTTTAACTTGATAGGTAAGCCAGTTTCCGGAGGGAGGCGGGGTCGTACCGGTGGCGATAACTTGGTGGGAATCGCCGACTTCCTGCCAAAACGCGCGCCGTCGGATATCATCAAGTTCCCCTAAGACGTCATCGGCTAGGATCACGGGCGGGGTGGAAGCTCGAAGGGTGTCGCGTTGAAGGCGGGCGAGGCAAAGCGCCAGTACCAAGAGCCGTTGCTGACCTTCTGAGGCGTAGTCGGCCGCGTCCTGATTGCGGAACAGGATGGCGAAATCGTCGCGCTGTGGCCCACGCAAGGTCGTGCCGGTGGCGAGGTCGGCGGCACGCATCTTGGTCCAGGTTTCGCTCAGTTGATCGGCGGCACAATCGGGCTGGTATAGCAGGTCGGCACCTTGGTCAGCAAAGCCGGCGCGAGAGCAGGCATCGCGGAGGGTGGCGGCGAGTTCTGGTAAGACTTTTTGGCGAAGTTCGATGAGCCGTAATGCGGACGGCAGCATGGTTTTTTCGAAAGCACGCAATGCATCATCGTTACGCAGATTATTTTTCAAAAGCGCATTCCGGCCTTCGAGGGCACGTGTGTAGTCGCGCAAGGCGGTCAGGTATTGGGCATCGGTGCCTCCGATGGCGGCATCAAGCCAGCGACGTCGATTGGAAGGTGAGCCTCGGACAAGTCGTAAGTCGTCGGAGCAGAAAACGATTGTTGGGAATTGGCCTAAATGTTGGGATACGGAGGCGATGGGCGTGCCATTGAGGAGCGCTTTACGTGAACCTTTTGCAAGTCGGATTTCGACTTCGGCTTGATCGGTAGGGTTAAGCTGAACATCGATACGCAAGCGGGCTTCCGTGCTGCCCGCCCGAATCAATGGAGAAATTTCCGTGGTGCGGAATGAGCGAAAGGCCGAAACAAGCGCGGCCGCCTCCAGGAGGTTGGTTTTGCCTTGGCCGTTATCGCCTAAGAGGAAAATCCGAGGCGCATCCGTCGGGACGTCCGCAAAGGTTAGGTTGCGGAAGTCAGCCGCGCGAATGCGGGTGACTCGCATGGTTCACTCCGGAATGACCAAGGTCATCCCTACTTGCAGCGTGGCGGGGCTGGCCATCTTGTCTTTGTTGGCCTTGAAGATGTCCGTGGCCCGGTTGCTGGTACCATAAATCTTACGGGAGATGATGGAAAGGTTGTCATTCTTTTGGACCACATAGGTCTTTGGAATATTGCCTTTGTTCTCCGGCGGTGTCGCGACGGGGTTGCTGCTGATGGTTTTCTCGGGCTTGCCGGAGGCGCTGATAGTCGGGGTGGTCTTATTTTCCGCCGGGCGTTGTCCGCGGCTGAGGTCAGCTACTTCCCGTTTCAATTTATCGTTTTCATTCTGCAGACGACGGATGGTCTGATTCGCATCGAGGCTGCTTCCGGCGTCCGCGCTCAAGGGCCGACCGGGAAGTTGTTGTAAATATTGTTTCTCGGCCGTCTTGATCATCTGCCCGACGATTTCCGCTTGTTGTGAGTTGGGCTTAAGCCGGATATATTGGTTGAAGTGATAGATTGCTGGCAGCGGATCCAGGAGGTCGCTATACATCCTCCCGGCTTCGAGATGAGATTCGGCGGCACCTTTGCGAGCATCGATTACCTTCAGGAAACATTCCAAGGCTTTGCGATTTTCTCCCTGCTTTTGGTAAAGCTGACCTTGGCGGAAATCTGGGTCTTCCACGTCCAAGGTCCGGGAGTTGGCGGATGAATGATCGTCGCAACCGACGATGAGCAATAACAGGAAGGCAAAAGTGGCACGGACCATGGTTCCACATTCTCCCATGGGGCCGGTGCTTCAATCCAAAATCATTCGCCTAACGCCAGCGGGAGGGCTTCGGCCAGACCTGGAGTCTTGAACTTAAATCCGCCTTCGAGGGCTCGCGCGGGACTGGCCGCCAAGTCCGCCAGGATCGTCTCCCGGCCCAGAGCACCGAATAATAAAGATATTAGCCAGGCGGGTAGGGGCAGGATCGCTGGACGACGTAGGGCATGGCCGAGGGCGCGGGCGAATCCCGCTTGGGTGACTACCTGGGGCGCGACGGCATTGAGGGGACCGCGGCAGGATTCATGGGCCAGGACCCAGATGATGAGGTCGACGAGGTCACCGAGTCTTATCCAGCTGAGTCGTTGGGTGCCAGGTCCGAGGGGGCCGCCCAGGCCAAGGCGAAAGGCGGGAAGCATGGCTTTGAGCGCTCCCCCGGAGGCGGCAAGGACCATACCCGTCCGGAGATGAATGGTACGGATGCCAGCGCTCTCCGCGGCGGCAGTGGCGTTTTCCCAAGCTTCCGCGACTTCGCTTAAAAACCCTTCGATTTTCACCGGGCTGTTTTCGTCCAAGAGTTCATGCCGGCTGCTTCCATAGCGATTCAGGCCTGACATCGAAATGAAGCAGCGGGGCTTGTGCTCCAGCTTTGCCAAGGTTTCGGCTAAAGCTATCGTGCCTTCCTTGCGACTACCTAGGATGCGTTCACGCGCGGAGGGAGTCCAGCGTTGCGCGATCTTTTCACCGGCAAGGTGGATGACGGCGGTAGCGCCCTCAAGTTGCCTGACATCGAAATTAGCTGGTGCTGCATCGCGCCACTTTATCGGAACAACCTGATAGCCTTCTTGTTCAAGTCGGACTGTCAGGGCTTTGCCGACCAGACCGGAAGCGCCAGTAAGTATGATGCGAGAGTCTGCCGGCATGAAAATGTCCTTAAGCAGATTTCTTTGTGACTACTAAAATCCAAGGTTTTCCTGGATTCGGAAAGTAGCCGATTTTCTCTACGCTATCGCCTGATTGCTCGCGCTCTTGAGCGAATGCCAGAACGATATCTGATTCCTCTGATCCGCCAGGGTGGCCCGTATATGCTACGCAAACAAGGCGTCCAGAGGGTCGCAAGAGCTTAAGGGCTGCTTGGAGGGCTTGAGCGGTAGTCGCTGGCTGCGTGATGATGGCGGGGTTTCCGCCTGGCAGGTACCCAAGGTTAAAAAGCGCGACGGCAACTTTGCCGTGATGCGCCGCGGGGATGGCATCGTTGATTTCGGCGTGGCTCCGATGGTGCAGGGTCGTTCGCTCCAACAAGCCGGCCGCTTCTAGCAGGTTATGGGTGGAGCGCAGGGCTTCGTCTTGGATGTCGAAGGCATGAACATGGCCGCCTGGGCCTACGGCTTGGGCAAGGAAAGCCGTATCTCTGCCTTTGCCGGCGGTAGCGTCGATGGCGATGTCTCCTGGGTTGATTGCTTCTATCGCGAGCTTTTGCGCGCGTTCGGTGACGCGAATAGGATTTATGGGAGCCAAGGGAATTTGCGGAAGTTGGGAGGACGTTTTTCGTTCCAAGCGGAGCGACCTTCATCACCTTCTTCGGAAAGATAATAGAGTAAAGTGGCGTTACCGGAAAGTTCTTGGATACCTGCTTGGCCGTCGAGCTCGGCGTTGAAAGCAGATTTGAGACAACGAATCGCCAAGGGGCTTTTGGTCATGATCTCTTGGGCCCATTTGATGCCTTCAGCGTCTAATTGGGCGTAAGGTACGACGGTATTTACCAGGCCCATTTCTAAGGCTTCTTTGGCGTCGTATTGCCGGCAAAGGTACCAGATCTCACGGGCTTTTTTCTGTCCGACGATCCGGGCGAGGTAAGAAGCGCCGAATCCGCCATCAAAACTGCCCACGGTCGGACCAGTTTGACCGAAGATCGCGTTATCGGCCGCGATGGTGAGGTCGCAAATTACGTGTAAGACATGGCCTCCGCCGATGGCGTAGCCAGCGACGAGGGCGATGACGACCTTGGGCATCGAACGAATAAGTTTTTGTAAATCTAGGACGTTGAGGCGCGGGACTCCGTCTTCTCCGATGTAGCCGCCGCTTTTGTCTCCGCGTATCTTTTGGTCTCCACCGGCGCAGAAGGCGAATTTGCCGTCGGTTTGCGGGTTGGCACCGCGAAGTAAAACCACGCCAATGCGGGTGTCATCACGCGCGTCGCTGAAGGCACGGATCATTTCGGCCACCGTGTCGGGGGTGAAGGCGTTGCGGCGCGAGGTGCGATTGATGGTCACGCGGGCGACCCCATCGGACTTCTCGTAGACGATATCGGTGAAGTCTCCGCTCTTTTGCCAATGAATCTCGGATGCCATGGCAATAACTTGCAGGGCGTCGGGGGGATTTCCAATGAATAAGCGACGACACGCTTGAAAATCGTCGGAGACCCCCACAACTTAGGTCCATGGCCAGCCTCACTCCTAAACAAGTTACACAGGTTTCCCAATGGGTAGCCGACGGTTTGTCTCTATCTCAGATTCAGGGTAAAATCTCTTCCGAGCTCGGCGTCTCGATGACATACATGGACGCCCGTTTTTTGGTGGATGATCTCAACTTGTCTTTGGTGGAAAAAGAAGAGCCTAAGAAAGAAGAAGCGGCTGTTGATCCAGTCCCGGAAGGCGAAGCGGTGGCTACGACCCCGGGCGTCCCGGTTCCGGTGACCGTCGAAGTCGATGCTATCACGCGTCCCGGAACGATGGTCAGCGGTAATGTGACATTCTCTGATAGTCAGAAGGCGGATTGGTATATCGACGAAGCCGGCCGTCCCGGCATGGTGCCGCGCGTCCCTAATTACCGCCCAAGTCAGGAAGATATCACCGACTTCCAGGCAAAGCTCGACGTCGCCTTACGACAAGCAGGCTTCTGAGCGCTTAGCGCGACTTCAGGATAGCTTCGGCGAGGACGAAGTCCGCCGGGCGAGTTAACTTTAAGTTAACGGAAGGGTTTTCGACCAGGGATACTTCTTGTCCGACTAATTCGACCGCAGAGCTATCGTCGGTTACTTTGCGTCCAAGCTCGGTTACTTTCTGGTAGGCTTTCAGTACGGTCTGGGTCTTAAAAATTTGCGGGGTCTCTGCCGTCCATACTAATCCACGATCCGGAGAGGTTTCGACGGCTGGAGAATCAGCGCGCGCAATCTTGACGGTATCGGCCGAGCGTCCCGCCAGAATGGCGGCACCGGTTTCAATGGCTTTATCCCTTACTTTTCGGATCGCTTCAGGCGTGATGAGAGGGCGGGCCCCATCGTGAATATGAACCAAGCCTTGATGCCCGGCACAGGCGAGTAGTGCGGCCAAAACGGAAGCCTGACGGGATTCTCCGCCTGGGACAAAATCAATCGGACAGGCAGGTAAGGGGTTTTCTACCAGCAACGCTCGTAGGCGCGTCAGTTGGGTTTCATCCCGGTAGGTGATGATCACTCGGCTGATAGTGCCGGAATTTAAGAATGCCGCGAGGGAATGAATAAAAACCGGCCGCCCCGCCAAATGAGCCGTAATCTTGTCATCCACGACAGCTTGCATGCGTCGGGCAGAGCCGGCGGCTAAGAGAATCAGGATGTCGTCAGGCTTGATCAAAGGGCTTCGCCGATTTCTCGGCGTATTTTAAGGGTCTCGGCGAAAGGGTCGGTGGCCTTGAGAATAGGGCGCCCGACGACGATGAAACTGGCACCAGCAGCCGCGGCTTGAGCTGGAGTCATGACACGGCTCTGATCGTCGGCCGCGGCGCTAGGATAGCGGATGCCGGGGGTTACTAAGGTCGGCCCGGCGCCAAGTTCTGAGCGAAGGATTGAAAGTTCAAGCGGTGAGCAAACCAAACCGTTGAGTCCGGCCTGAGTTCCCATGCGGGCGAGTAGGCGGACTTGTTCTTCCGTGGAGCTTTTAACGCCGATGGCTGACAGTTGGGTTTGATCCATCGAGGTGAGCACGGTGACGCCGAGAACCTGACAGTTGGGAAGGGTGTCACGCGCCGCTTCAGTGGCGCGGGCGATCATCTCGGGTCCGCCGCACGCATGGATAGTAAGCAACGAGCAAGGGCGCCCCTTGAGGCTCTTAATCGCGGACGAGACGGTGTTCGGGATGTCGTGGAACTTCAGGTCTAAGAATACCTTGAAACCCATGGCATGGAATTCATCCACGATGCCCGGCCCGTGGCGGGTAAAAAGCTGCAAGCCTAGCTTCACCCAAGCCAAATTGCCGGCTAACGGACGGGCCAGAGCGAGAGCCTCTTCTTTCGTCTCAACGTCAAGGGCGAGGATAAGTCGACAGGGCGAAGCCATGAGACTTTGTAGAATCACTCGACCTAATCTGCCAGCGTAAATCTCAGCCTCGGCTTACTTCTTGGTTGGCGGTGTTTTCTTAGCCGTAGGCGTGCTTGGAAGCGATGAGACGGCGAAGTTAAAAGGCTGAGAGGGTTGTTTGCCCAGAAGGTGTAAGTCGAACCATTGGGCCATTCTTGAGATGTCGTCGGTCATCTCGTTCCAGCCGCCGTGACCACCCCCGAGCCGGATGAGTACTTCGCATTTGGCGCCAACTTCGACGGCTTTGCTCTGAAAGCGCGTGGCTTGTGAATGCGGCACCAACGGGTCGGCATCGCCTTGGACGATGTAGGTCGGGGGTTGGTTCTTATTTACCCAAGTCAACGGCGAGAGCTCACGTCCGAGCTTTGCTTTACCTTCAGGGGTTTCGACCAAAGGGCCAAAGGCAGGTATACGGGTATTGAGCGGACCGATGCCTTCGTTGCTGTCGCCTTCTTTGGCCCAGTTGATGAAGTCGACTGGAGGATAAAAGCAGGCGACGGCGTTGACGATGCTGCTGGCCCGGTCGACGGGGTCTACGGCCTTGGCTTTGCCCGCGTC
>DKND01000002.1:642-1416 GCA_002470605.1 Opitutia bacterium UBA7397 | reverse complement strand
CGGATGAAGCGTACGGCGCGTTGCATATCCAGGACGATTTCATCGATATGGAAACGTGGCTGGGTGCCATGGACGACCACGAAGGTCGTGTAGCCATAATTGGGCCAAGTGCCGTCATTGATGCCGTTGTGATTGGAATTCCATCCACCGCTGATGATTTTGATCACAGCCGCGCCATTGGGTTTGGCTGGCTTAAAAATGTCCATCGTTAGCGCCACGCCGTCATGCTTGGCGTAGATGACGTCACGGATGCGTTCAGGTTCTTGCGCTGGGACGAACGTGATTGTCGCGACGAGGGTGAGCAGGGAGACGTAGAGGCTTCGCATGGGGTATGTATCATAACCCCTATCTCCCCGGGATGTTCCCCGCGAGGGCTTAAATTCTAAATTTAATCACGACCTTCAAGATAGACCCGGGCGCTCCAGTCATCACGCCGGGTTGGTGACCATCTTGCGGGTAGAAAATAGCGAAGTTGCCGCGCCCGAGGGTAAGCAAGGCTGAAGGGGCGGAAGGGGGGGCGTATTTCTCAACATCCTTCTCCGCGACGTATGGCATTGTTACGCTAAGCGTCTTCTGATCCGCGTGGCCGCAATATTCGAGGCCCTGGTAGACTACTTGGATATCTCCGTAGATCTGATGAGCTTCCCAGAGTTTATCCGCTGAAGGGGCTGTCTGATAGCGTTGCACGATGGCTACAAGGTCTTGGCCTTGGAGTTCATACTTTCCGTCCTCGGTCTTCGCATCGAAGGTGCGGAGGTAGGCGAAAGCTTTCGG
>DKND01000002.1:343-624 GCA_002470605.1 Opitutia bacterium UBA7397 | reverse complement strand
ATTGATTAGGATTCGTCCGACAGGCCTTCGACATCGTCAAGCGGCATTTCGACCGCTTGTTCGGAGCCGAGTAGGGAGAGTAGGACGGCGATACGTTTCTGCGGCTCTTGCAGTTTGACGACTTCACCTTCGGAGCCGGAAAAGATGCCGCGGATAACGCGGACTTTTGCTCCAATCTTCAATTCCTCATCTAACATCGAGAGGATCGCGTCAGGGCCGAGCGCCAGTAATTCGGTGATGACCGATGCATCGACATCGACGGGTCTTCCGTTGCGGCTGAC
>DKND01000002.1:0-330 GCA_002470605.1 Opitutia bacterium UBA7397 | reverse complement strand
ACGCGGTTTTTATCATGCCCTTTGCGCGTTCGCCGCAGGCGCGGGAAAACGATTTCTACTTCACCTAAGGCTCGAAGGTTAAGGACGGCCACGGCTTCTTGCCGGGGCTTTGATTTGATGCAAAACCAAGTCGCCGGAGGAAACTCGCTCATGCCTTGCTCGCTGCAGAGGCCCTTGCCGGCAGCCATCCAAGGGCGATGATAACGATTTGGGTGATCCAGAAGGCCGTGAGCCAGAAGAAGCCTGATTCTGTGAAGCCATAGCTATGCAGGCCGACGCCCAGGAGATTGGTGCCGAACCAAGACCAGCTCGTGACGATATTGCCGAAGA
>DKND01000077.1:2197-2545 GCA_002470605.1 Opitutia bacterium UBA7397 | reverse complement strand
TGGGCCTATTTTTCTTCGTCGGCTGGTTTCAGGCCCGTCGCAAATAAAAAAGGCGCGGATTACTCCGCGCCTTCCTTCGCACCAGGCGGCTTCCGCTTACAGAAAGAGCGGCTTGATGTGGCGGTCAAAGAGATTGCCGGTCACATTGCGTGCGCAGTCAGCCCGATAGGTCTTCAATGCATTCAGATAACGTGGCCCCATCTTGGCGGCGACCTTAAAGCCGACGTGGATCAGCTGACGGATATTAGCGTTATAAAGCGGATTCTTCTGCTCGTGCCGCAAAGCACCGACATACTGCGCACTCGTCCAGCCATTCACTTCCGCCACGGAAGGTAATTTGGAGCGGTC
>DKND01000077.1:558-2156 GCA_002470605.1 Opitutia bacterium UBA7397 | reverse complement strand
CATTCTTCCAACCAATTCGTCCCGGCAGTCTTTACGTGGACGCCCGCATTATGTTTCGTCAGGGCGCGGCGAATGGCCGGATAGATCGAGAACTTATCGCTGCCGCTATGCACGGAGAGCTTCAGGTTAGCCGGCAGGCCATACTGCTTCACGGCATGCGCGATGACGCAGAGGTCGTCGTTGAATTCGCGTTCGAACTGAGCGACGTCGCCCACGTAATCGACGCCTTTGTTAAATCGTCCCGTGAACTTAGGCGCAATTGTCTGGATCGGCACTTTCTCATCCGCAATCAGGGCGAGGATGATCAACAGCTCCGGAGGCGTCTGAGGATTGTCCGTCTCATCCATGGAAATCTCGGGCACGAAACGCCCGACACCTTTCACGGCGGCGATATGGCGATAAACCTTACCTGATTCCTGGACGGCGAGGAGGAACTTACCGGCTGTGCGCTCGACGTCGGCACGCGTGGTGGTGAACGGACGGTCGATGCCCGCGATCTTCAGGGACCCTATCAACTCTGAGTGACGATTAACGAAAGCCTCGACGGCGGCGGGGTCGGCAGGCTGGGCAATGAAGTCAGCGACATCGATGGTGAAGAAATCCGAGACCCCGACGAAACGGTCAACGGTCTTTAAACCGATGTGGTCAGCATCCAAGAAATACGGGGCGGTCCAGCCGAGAGCCTTGACGGCAGCGTCAGCGGCGGCGCGGGTGCTGGTCGGCTCGGAGCCGATGATATTGTGTTCGCGGTTGGACTTATTCCAAACCGGCACGATCTCGACGCCGAGCTTCTGGGCGGCGATGCAGGCCGCGAGTTGAGCCTCGGCTTCGTGGGCAAAACGGTCGCCCATGCCCAATGAGAATTTACCAATCGTGAGAGCCTGATTTGACATGGTGCAGTTAAATAATGAGCCCCTACTTAAAAGCCAGAGACGACCTTAGCGCAATCCTTCGCTCCGCAAAATTCTTCCCATTACCCGCATTTGAGCCCGCCCAGCCTTCCGCTTGTCCTTGCGCTCACTCCCCCCGTTCATCTTTACTCCCTACTTACCTATGCACCTAAAGATTGCAGTACTCCCCGGCGACTACATCGGCCCAGAAGTCATGGCCGCCGCCATCCCCGTCCTTGAGTCCGTCCTGAAGAAATCAGGTCATACGCTCGAACATTCGACGCACGACGTCGGCGGGGTTGGCATTGATAATCACGGCAAAGCCCTGCCGGATTCTACGCTCGAAGCCTGTCGCGCCGCGGACGCGATTCTTTTCGGCTCGGTCGGTGGTCCTAAATGGGAAAAACTTCCGCCCAAGGAACAACCCGAGCGCGCCTCCCTTCTGCCGTTGCGCAAACACTTCCGCCTCTACGCCAACGTCCGCCCGGGCCTGCTACTCAAGAACCTCATCGATACTTCACCCATCCGCCCGGATCGCATCCCGAACGGCGTAGACATGGTCTGCATCCGCGAGCTTACCGGAGGACTCTATTTCGGAGCTAAGTCCACCACGACTCTTGCCGATGGCGACATCGAAGCCATCGACACCATGGTCTATCGTAAATCCGAAATCGAGCGCATCACCGACGTCGCCATCGCCACCGCCCG
>DKND01000077.1:0-458 GCA_002470605.1 Opitutia bacterium UBA7397 | reverse complement strand
CAATTCGATGTCCTTCTCACCGAAAACATGTTCGGCGACATCCTCTCGGACGAAATGGCCGTCATCTGCGGCTCGCTTGGCATGATGGCCTCCGCTTCGCTCGGCATGGATCGAAACCGTCATGGTTTTGGTTATGGTCTGTTTGAGCCTTCCGGCGGTACCGCTCCAGATATCGCTGGCCAGGACAAAGCCAATCCCTGCGCTCAAATCCTTTCTGTCGCCCTCATGCTTCGCCATTCCTTCGGCCTCGAAGCCGAAGCCAAGACCATCGAAGCTGCCGTTGAGAAGACCATCGCCGAAGGTATCCGTACCGCGGACATCGCGGGCGGAGGCAAGGCCGTGGGCACAAAGGCCATGGGCGCGGCGATCCTCGCCCGTCTCTGATCGTGGACGAAGCGGAACGACAGCGCGCGGCCGAACGTCGGCGGGAGGCTGTGTGCAGTCCGTTCATGCGCATC
>DKND01000047.1:4185-4610 GCA_002470605.1 Opitutia bacterium UBA7397 | reverse complement strand
GCGGAAGCGATTTCACGCAGGGTATCGCCATCTTGGCGCGATTGATGGCCGTCGATGAACAAACCTTTATGAGGATTGCCGACGCCGAGGATGAAAACTTCTTTCACCGACTTAGGTCGAGGCAGGATCGGCAAAAGGGGAATGGAATCTCCGTCGGTAAGGATTACGAGCCGAGCACTACCCTCGGGTAAGTTCTCCACCAACTTGACCGCCGCATTGACCGCCGTACCGAGATCGGTCTTGCCGGGCTTCATGCCGTAGCCCAAAGGCAAACCGTTGAAGACATTGCGAACAAGCTCCGGATCACGGGCGCCCATCACGACCGGCAACGCGTCGGTATAAAATCCAATGACGCCGAAGCGCAGATTGCCGCTCACGCGGTTAAGAATCCCCTCCACGACCGCACTCATGCGTTGGTATCGGCT
>DKND01000047.1:3757-4133 GCA_002470605.1 Opitutia bacterium UBA7397 | reverse complement strand
GCTGCTTTACCCTCAGCTACGTCGAACCTTAACAGGAACATCGTCGCCAAGCCCCACGCGAAAGCCGCTAAGGCGAAAGGTCGCAGGATGGACGCCAAAACCGTCCAACGCGCCGGCGTCCCTTTAGGCCCAAAAGCCAAGCGTCCGGCTACGCGTACGCGACGATGATGCACCCACTCGGCGAGGGCCGTCAGCGTTAGGACGCTCAGTGCAAAAAGCAGCGATTTCATGGGGGTGAACCTCGGCGTGCAAACCTGGGGGCGGGCACGACGCTACGAAGGAGTATGGCAATCTTTAGGCCTTCACCGAGCCAATGCCAGCCCTTCTCTTGCTGGCCGTGATATTTCGAGTCAGTGAGCATGGTAACGCTGATATT
>DKND01000047.1:2935-3683 GCA_002470605.1 Opitutia bacterium UBA7397 | reverse complement strand
CCCAGATGAAACCCCTCCCGTTCCTTATTCTCGGGCTGTCACTCAGCCTGAACCTGAAATCTGCCGCCGCTGATTTTGAAAAGCGACCCGTCACGATTTTTAGCGATGGCGTCCGTATGGCCGGCGACCTTTACACGCCCAAGGGCACCAAGGCCGACGAAAAGCTTCCCTGCTTGGTCCTCTGTTGCGGCACCGGCGGCACCAAGGCCAGAACCGGCAATCAAACCGCCCCCCATTTCGCTCAAAACGGCTACATGGTCCTGGCCTTTGATTATCGCGGCTGGGGACAGAGCGACAGCAAACTCATCACCGTCGATCCGCAAAGCCGTCCCGACGCCAAGGGCGAGGTTCAAGTCAAAGCGCGCGCCGTCCGCTGGCAGATGGATTACGCCGATCAATTGGGCGACATCCGGGCCGCGATCAGCTTTATCGTCGGCGAGCCCAACGCCGATCGCGATCGCATCGGCCTCTGGGGCACGAGTTATGGCGGCGGGCTGGTGACATGGATCGCCGGCAACGATCCGCGCGTCCGCGCCGTCGTCGCGCAAGTCCCCGGCATGGGTGCGGGGCGTTCCGGAACCAAAGCGCAGAAAACCGCTTATGACTTACTCACCAAACAGGCCCGAGGCGAAACCGAACCGGTACCTTTCGAAACCGGTCAGCTCGGCGGCAAGCTTTCCGCTTACGCTCAGATGCGTTCCAACCCCGCCAAGGGCTTGGGTTTTTATCCGCTCGAGGCTGCCGCTAA
>DKND01000047.1:0-2889 GCA_002470605.1 Opitutia bacterium UBA7397 | reverse complement strand
CCAACGGAGTCGAGGTCGAGTACCACGTGATCCCAGGCATCACGCACTATGGCGTCTATAAGGAAAAATTCCAAGAGGTCACCGCCTTGGAAATCGCCTGGCTCGACCAGCATCTGAAAAAAGCCCCCGCCGCGAAGTAATCGGAGGAGGCGAATAGGCACTTGGGACGAACATTATTTCGCGATTCTTCCGAAAGTCCTGCCGTAACGCGTCTGGATCAGCTTAAATCCCGACAAACCGCAGGATAGTTTGATTCCGGAGTAAATCGTATTTATTGTAATTAGAGCTAACCCTTCTGGCCTTCACAGATGTCTCGCCCGTACGCTTCACGCTTCAATCTCAAGAGTATCGCCTTTGGTCTACTCTTATGGGCGAGCGTATCAACCGGCCAAGCCTGCGAAGCGTGCCGCAAACTTTATTTCCAAGGTATGGAAAACGCCCCAAAGGCCGCCGCGCTTTATCCGCAGGCCAAGGTCGTCGAATATCAGTTGGATATTTCCGAAAAAGTTCTGGCCCCCGCCGGCGAAACCGTTCGAGCGCTGGCCATTAACGGCGGCATCCCCGGACCGACGCTCCATTTCAAAGAAGGCGATGTCGCCCGCATCACGGTGCACAACAGCCTCGCCGATGAAGAGACCTCCATCCACTGGCACGGCGTTCTTGTGCCCAACATCGAAGACGGTGTGCCAGTGATCACCACCCCGGTCATCGGTCCCGGACAATCTCGGGTCTTCGAATTTCTCCTGCATCAAAGCGGCACTTACTGGTATCACAGCCACACCGGACACCAAGAACAACGCGGCGTCTACGGCGCGATCGTCATCGAACCGCGCCAGCCGGTCGCCACCAAACCCGACCACGACCAGGTGATCATCCTCGGCGATTGGACCAACGAACATCCTCGCGAAGTCCAGCGTACGTTACTCCGGGGCAGCGACTGGTATTCGTTCAAGAAAGGGACGATGCAATCCCTCTCCGGCGCCTGGCAGGCCGGCAGGCTTCGCGATTACTTTGACCGGGAAAAAGCGCTCGTCCCGCCCATGGACCTTTCCGACGTCGCTTACGATGCGTTCTTGATGAACGGGCAACGCCGCCTCCAACTCGCCGGCCGCCCCGGTGAAACCACCCGTCTCCGCATCATCAATGCTGGTGCCGCCACTTATTTCTACCTCGATGCTGCCGTTGGGCCGCTCAAAATCATCGCTGCTGACGGACAAAACGTCGTACCTTTTGAGCAAGCAAGGCTGCTCATCGGCCCGGCCGAAACTTATGACTTTTTGGTCAAGATTCCCGACGAAGGCAGTGGCGAGTTACGCGCGACCGCCCAAGACGGTAGCGGTTCCGTCTCGGCATGGCTCGGTCAAGGCACGCCCAAACAAGCCACCGGCCCGGCTAAGCCCAACCCCTACGGCATGACGGCCTACCTGACCTCAATCCTTGATCAACTCGACCCCGAACCTGGTGCCACCCCGCATGACCGCCCACTCGCTCCTTATGCAAAGTTGCGCGCCGCCCAACCCCACGCCGTCCATCCGAATCATCGCGAGGTGACCCTCAAACTTACCGGAGACATGCTTCGCTATCAATGGACGTTCGACGGCGTCACGCCGGACGAAGCCGAAGCCATCAAGGTCGGTCGCGACGAAACCATCCGCCTGCGTCTGGTCAATAACACCATGATGCACCACCCGATCCATTTCCACGGGCATTTCTTCCGGTTGGTGAATCCGGACGACCAAGATCCGGCGACGTCGCCGCTCAAGCATACCGTCGACGTCCCGCCCATGAGCGTGCGGACAATCGAATTCACCGCGAACGAAGGCGCTGGCGACTGGCTGCTTCATTGCCACCTGCTTTATCACCATACCAGCGGCATGATGCGCGTCATCCGTGTCACGGGCGAAGCTGGCGCCGAGCCGCCCCACCCTGCGGCCATGCACCCGATGGATACGGCCTACGCCTGGGGCCAAGCCGCTTTTACGACCGCGAACTATACGGGCTTCATCACCTTGCAGGACGGTCGTAATAACTGGAATATCAACTGGGACGACGGCGTGAAAGGCAGCGATGGCCACGAACACGAACTGTGTTACCAGCGCTACCTCGACACCCGTCTCTCCCTTTTCTCCGGTTACCGCAGCAACACCATGGACGGCGGCAGCGACGGCTTTTTCCTCGGCGCCAACTATCGGCTGCCCTACTTCGTCGACTTTAAGATTTCCCAACAATCCGGGGGCGAACTTCGCTTCGGGGTGATGAAGATGCTGCAACTGACCGAACGCCTTTCGCTCGACCTCGGCCTCCGCCACGGACGGCACACCGGCACTTCCCACATGACGAACCTGAATTACCTTCTAACCAAGAGTCTCTCGCTTACGGCGGGATATAGTTCAGACTTCGGCACAGGCATCGGTCTGCTCACGCGTTTCTAAATTTATGAAAACCATCCTGCTCTCTCTTTTAGCATTCACGTTTGGCGGCTTCGCCGCCGAAACCGCGAGCCCCAAGCCTTACCCGCTCGATAAATGCATCGTCTCCGACGAGAAATTGGGCGAGGAAGGTAAGCCAGTAGTTTTCATTCACGAAGGCCAGGAGATCAAGCTCTGCTGCCGAGACTGCCGTAAGGATTTCGACGCTAACCCAGCCAAGTTCCTCGCCAAACTACCCAAGGCCGACGACGCCCCCAAGATCGACAAGGATGCACCCGCTAAGACGACTGAGCCCACCAAGGACACCCCCGCGAAAGCTTATCCTCTCAAGAACTGCATCGTCTCCGACAACGACCTTGATTCCATGGGCGAGCAGGCTTCCTTCGTCTACCAAGGCCAGACCATCAAGGTCTGCTGCAAGGCGTGCATCGCGAAGTTCGAAAAGAACCCGGCGAAATAC